>JAZNVK010000275.1:0-2951 GCA_045592805.1 Faecousia sp. | reverse complement strand
TATTACGCAATGTCATTGCGAGGCCACCTGTGGCCGTGGCAATCCGTATCCTTAAAACCCTCCGTTTTATACCAAATTCCCATATATTCGAAACATTTAGGGGAACGGATTCCCACGTCGGGCTTACGCCCTCCTCGGAATGACCTGGCTTTTCGGTAGACTATTCCTCTATTGAAAAGGTGGATTTGGGCAAAAGCATACAGTTCGAGAAACATCTATTTGACGGTGGTGCCAAAGGAGAACGGATTGCCACACCAGTGTGCGCACTGGTTCGCAATGACAGACTTGATACAGCAGACGACAGACCGATAAACATCTATTTGACTTTATTTCAAATCTCATGGTTGGAGCCGATACCTCAGTTATTAGTTCTTAGTTATTAGTCCTTAGCCTCACCGATAAACATCTTTTTGACGGTGGTGCCACGGGCGAACACGTGGGTTCGCCCCTACGGAGGTTGGCTGGTAGTGCGGTGGTGATTGGCAGGGGTTCGGAACGGATGAATCCGTTCCCTGCGGTGTGGACGGTAGTGCGGTGGTGATTGGTGGGCGTTTTGATGATTTGACCCTTGGGGTCATGAATTGACGCTTTGCGTCATGATTTCTCGCTATGCTCCATGATTTGAATTGCCCGATCCTGCTGCGCAAACCATAACTCATGCCGAAGGCAATTCATGCAGGGCAAACTGCAAATCATGCCGAAGGCAATTCATGGCGAAGCCAATTCATGCAGCGCAAGCTGCAATTCATGCCCGTCAGGGCAATTCATGGCGAAGCCAATTCATGCGGCGTTCGCCGCAATTCATGCAGCACAAGCTGCAATTCACCATCGGATGGGGGCTTCGCCGTGCTGCTGCAGGAAGGCATTGATTTGGGAGAAGGGGCGGCTGCCGAAGAAGCCCCGATAGGAGGACAGGGGGCTGGGATGGGGAGATTTCAGGATCAGGCGTGGGGCGGCAGTGCGGATCAGGGTTTCCTTTTTCTGCGCCTGGGCGCCCCAGAGCACAAAGGCGATGGGCTGGGGCAGGCGGTTCAGGGCAGCGATGACGCCGTCGGTAAAGCTCTGCCAGCCCCAGGTGCTGTGGCTGTTTGCCTTGCCCCGCTGAACGGTGAGGACGGTGTTTAAGAGCAGCACGCCCTGCTCTGCCCAGGGACGCAGGTCGCCGCTTTTTCGGACAGGAACTCCCAGATCATCGGCAAGTTCTGTGTAAATATTTCGCAGAGAAGGGGGCAGCGGTGTCCCCTCCGGTACACTGAAGGACAGACCCATGGCCTGACCCGGCTCATGGTAAGGGTCCTGCCCCAGGATCACCACACGGAGCTGTTCCGCAGGACACAGCTCCAGGGCGCGGAATTCCTGCCCCTCCGGGGGATAGATCTCTGCGGTTTGGCGGTTTTGGCGGACTTTTTCCAGCAAAGCCTGAAATTCGGGTTTTGCCAATTCTTCCTGCAACAAGTTTTCCCAGGTCATGGGGCAATCCTCTCTTTTCCTTCAGGATTTTTTGTGGTATAATGTCGTAAAAGGCGGTGAATCAAATGGACAAAGTAAATGCCATTATTGAAATTTTAAAAGAACGCTACGCCGACTCCCTCTGCGCGCTGGGCTATGAGAAGGACTATGAGCTGATGATCGCCGTCCGTCTGGCTGCCCAGTGTACCGATGCACGGGTGAATTTGATCACCCCGGCGCTTTTTGCCCGTTTTCCCAGCCTGGAGGCCTTTGCCACGGCGGACGTGCGGGAGGTGGAGGACTATATCCACTCCTGCGGTTTCTTCCGGCAGAAGGCCAAGGACATTGTGGAAGCCTGCGGCATTCTGCTGACGGAGCACGGCGGCAAGGTGCCTGACGATATGGATACCCTGCTGAAGCTGCCCGGGGTAGGGCGGAAAACCGCAAATCTGCTGCTGGGAGATCTTTACGGCAAACCGGCGGTGGTCTGTGACACCCACTGCATCCGCATTTCCAACCGTCTGGGCCTGGCTCAGGGGAAGGAGCCGGAGAAGGTGGAGCGGCAGCTTCGGGCCATTCTGCCCCCGGAGGAGAGTAACGATTTCTGCCATCGGATCGTGTTGTTTGGCCGGGAGATCTGTACCGCACGCAGTCCCAAGTGCCACGAGTGTCCGCTGCGACCCCACTGCAGCAGCTTCACGGGGGAATGAGGGAACCCATGTGGGTCTGTTGGGGAACTAATAACTAATGACTAATGTGTGCCTTCGGCACGGATTTGAATTATTTCGTCTGTCAAACAGAAACTTGTCGAATAGTTGGATGCACTACCAATTGCCACCGTAGGGCGCGATCACCGGGCGCGCCGAGACCTATCGCACTACCGTCAGAATGCGTAGGGCGATCAATCGCCTGTGGCACCGCCGATAAGCTACGCAACCACAACAACTCTGCAATTTACCATAATATAATTATGTAAACCGCGCCAATTTAGACACAGGGATTTTGAAAACAGGAGCAGTAAGGCAAACGGCATCCGTTGCCCAGTAAGTCAAACAGAAATTTGTCGAACAGTTGGATGCAGCCAGAGCCTCCCTTGTCAAAGGGAGGTGGGTCGCCTTGAAAAGGCGACTCGGAGGGATTCCGCACGCCGCAACACCGTTATTCTGCAAGGTTTTCGGCGAATTCGTACTGCCTGCACGAATCCCCCCGGATCGCCTGAAAGGCGATCCGACCCCCTTTGACAAGGGGGTCATTAGTGCGGCAAACAGACCGATAAACAGGAATTTGCCGAACAGAAAACAAAAACGACTACTGCAATATAACGATTTCGCGCAGCGGGGGAGGGGGTCTTGGGGGAGGGCGAATTTGGGCTGTCGGGGGTAGCACCGAAACGCAGAAGTGTTACCACAGCACAATCTGAGCGCCTCCCCCAAGTCGCGTTTTTTTGCGGACTTTGGTTACTTTCTTGGCGAGGGAAGCAAGTAAAGCCCCACGCAGTGGGG
>JAZNVK010000274.1:0-17624 GCA_045592805.1 Faecousia sp. | reverse complement strand
GAACAACCCCTTGGCCCCCAGACCGCCATGGCTCCGATCCGCCTTCCCCCAAAGTGCCGCCAATCTCCCCAACCTCTTAAAGGGCAGCAATCCCACCCACCGCAGCCGCCTGGATCGGGTGCAGGATGCCTATTCCCTGCGCTGCGTACCCCAGGTACACGGTGCCAGCCGGGATGCCATCGGCTATGCTTACAACGCCCTGACCACGGAGATCAACTCCGTCACCGATAATCCCCTGATCTTCCCCGACGAGGACGAGACCATTTCCTGCGGCCATTTCCACGGTCAGCCCATTGCCCTTGCCATGGATTTCCTGGGCATCGCCCTCAGCGAGTATGCCAATATCTCCGAACGGCGCATTGAGCGACTGGTGAATCCCCAGCTCTCCGGTCTGCCTGCCTTCTTAGTCCATGACGGCGGCATTAACTCCGGCTTTATGATCGCCCAGTATGTGGCAGCCAGCCTGGTCTCTGAGAACAAGGTCAATGCCCATCCTGCCAGTGTGGACTCCATTCCCTCCTCTGCCAATCAGGAGGATCATGTTTCCATGGGTACCACAGCCGCCCGTAAGGCCCTGGCCATTCTGGAAAATGCACAGCGTGTGCTGGGCATTGAGCTGATGGCTGCTACCCAGGGTATCTCCTTCCGTGGCGAGGAGAAGATGTCCCCCGTGACCCGAAAGATTTTTGCCCACATCCGCAAGCGGATCCCCTTTGTGGAGCAGGATATGATCATGTACCCTGAATTGAACAAGGCCTATGAGATGATCAAGGATGAGAGCCTGTACCAAGTTGCCAAGAAAGCCTGCCCCGAACTGAATTAAGGAGGAATAGGAAGAATGAACGATTCCATTGCCCGTGCCATGACCATTAAGCTCCCGTCGGAGCTGCCCGAATATCCCGCCTTTCAGGAGGGCATTCGCCGTGCGCCTGACCGTGGCTTCTGCCTGACCAAGGAGCAGACCAAGATCGCTCTGAAAAATGCCCTGCGCTATGTACCCGAAGAGCTGCACGAAACGCTGGCTCCCGAATTTCTGGAGGAGCTGCGTACCCGTGGACGGGTCTATGCCTACCGTTTCCGCCCCGAAGGCCGCATCTACGGCAAGCCCATCGACGAGTATCGGGGCAAGTGCGTTGAGGGCAAGGCATTCCAGGTGATGATCGACAACAATCTGGATTTTGAAGTGGCACTGTATCCCTATGAACTGGTGACCTATGGCGAAACCGGCCAGCCCTGCCAGAACTGGCTGCAGTACCGCCTGCTGAAGATGTATCTGGAAGAGCTGACCGAGGATACCACCTTAGTGGTGGAATCCGGCCACCCCCTGGGCTTGTTCCCCTCCCGTCCCGAAGCCCCCCGTGTGATCATTACCAATGCTCTGATGGTGGGTCTCTTCGACAACCTGAAGGACTGGGAGATCGCTGAGCAGATGGGCGTTGCCAACTACGGCCAGATGACCGCCGGTGGCTGGATGTACATCGGGCCTCAGGGCATTGTCCACGGCACTTTTAACACCATTCTGGGTGCCGGCCGCAAGTATCTCGGTGTCAGCGAGGACGGGGATCTGAAGGGAATTACCTTCGTCTCCTCCGGTCTGGGCGGCATGAGCGGCGCACAGCCCAAGGCTGCCAATATTGCAGGGGCCGTGGGCATCTTTGCCGAGGTGGATCGCTCCCGTATCCAGACCCGCTACGATCAGGGCTGGGTAGAAGTGATCTCCGACAATTTAGAGGATATTTTCGCCCTGGCCAGGGAGAAAAAGGAGAAGTTAGAGAGCGTTTCCATCGCCTACCACGGCAATATTGTGGATCTGCTGGAATATGCCGTGAAAACCGGCTTCCACATTGACCTGCTCTCCGACCAAACCTCCTGCCACAATGCCTATAACGGCGGCTACTGTCCCGTGGGCTACAGCTTCGAGGAGCGTACCCGTATGCTCTCTGAAGACAGAGATGGCTTCAAGAAGGCTGTCGATGCCTCCTTCCGCCGCCATTTTGACGCTATCTGCACCCTGGTCAAGGATGGCACTTACTTCTTTGACTACGGCAATTCCTTTATGAAGAGTGTCTACGACTCCGGTATCAGGGAGATCTCCAAGAACGGCGTAGACGACAAGGACGGCTTTATTTTCCCCTCCTATGTGGAGGATATTATGGGACCCGAGCTCTTTGACTACGGCTACGGTCCTTTCCGCTGGGTCTGCCTCTCCGGTAAGCACGAGGATCTGGTAAAGACCGACCACGCTGCCATGGACTGCATCGACCCCAACCGCCGCTGGCAGGATCGGGACAACTACTGCTGGATCCGGGATGCGGAGCAGAACCGCCTCGTGGTTGGGACCCAGGCACGTATCCTCTATCAGGATGCGGAAGGTCGCTGCCGCATTGCCCTGCGTTTCAATGAGATGGTGCGCAAGGGCGAGATCGGCCCTGTAATGCTGGGCAGAGATCACCACGATGTCTCCGGCACCGACTCCCCCTTCCGTGAGACCGCCAACATCAAAGACGGCTCTAATGTCATGGCAGATATGGCGGTGCAGTGCTTCGCCGGTAATGCCGCCCGCGGCATGAGCCTCATCGCCTTGCATAACGGCGGCGGTGTGGGCATCGGCAAGTCCATCAACGGCGGCTTTGGTCTGGTACTTGACGGCAGTGAGCGTGTGGACGAGGTCATCCGTTCCAGCCTGATGTGGGACGTCATGGGCGGCGTTGCCCGCCGTGCCTGGGCGAGAAATCCCCACTCCATTGAGACCGTTCTCAGCTACAATGAGAACCAGAAGGGCAAGGCTCATGTTACCATCCCCTATCTGTGCAGGGATGAACTGATCGATGCCCAGGTAGATGCTATTTTCTAAGGGAGGTTAATTCCGATGGCAAAAATCGTTGAATGTGTTCCCAATATTTCCGAAGGTCGCCGCAAGGACGTGATCGAAGCCTGCGTGGATCAGATCCGCCAAACCCCCGGTGTCACGCTGCTGGACTACAGCTCCGACGAGAGCCACAACCGCTCCGTCATCACCTTTATGGGAAGCCCCGAGGGTGTGCAGGAGGCAGCGGTAAAGCTGGCAAAGAAGGCCGCAGAGCTGATCGACCTGACCAGGCACACAGGCGAGCATCCCCGTATGGGTGCGGTGGATGTGATCCCCTTTATTCCCATCCGTGAGATCAGCACCGATGAGTGCATTGAGCTCTCCAAGCAGACCGCTCAGCGGATCTGGGAGGAGGCGAAAATGCCCGTATTCCTCTATGAGAGCTCTGCCTCCGCCCTCCACCGCCAGAATCTGGCCGCTGTCCGCAAGGGACAGTTCGAGGGCATGGCAGAGAAGGTTCTGCTCCCGGAGTGGGAGCCGGATTTCGGTGGCAGAACGGTTCACCCCACCGCAGGTGTTGTGGCTGTGGGCGTGAGACCCTTCCTGGTGGCCTATAATATTAACCTCTCCACCGCCGATGTCAGCGTGGCCAAGGCCATTGCCGGGATCATCCGTGAGAAAAACGGCGGTCTGCACTGCGTAAAGGCTCTTGGTCTTTACATCGAGGAGCGGAACATGGCGCAGGTCTCCATCAACATGACCGATTGCAACGCAACCCCCCTTTACCGTGTGGTGGAGCTGGTGCGTGCCGAGGCGAAGCGCTACGGCGTCAGCATCATCGGCACGGAAGTCGTGGGTCTGACTCCCATGAAGTTCCTCATTGACAGCGCAGAGTATTACCTGCAGCTGGAGAATTTCGACGCTGACCGTCAGGTGCTGGAAAGCCATATGCTGAAGTAAGGAGGTTCTCCCTATGTCTCGTCTGCTGATCCGAAATATCGGCCTGCTCCAGACCCCGGTGGGCTCTGCTCCCCTCTGCGGCGCTGCCCAGGGGGAAAACCGCAAGCTGCGGGATGTATGCATTTTCGTGCAGGATGGCATTATCATCGGCATTTATGACGGCGGTGTGTGTCCCCTGTTGGCAGTAGATCGGGAGATCGATGCCAAGGGCAAACTGGTAACTCCCGGTCTGGTGGATTGCCATACCCATCTGGTCTTTGGCGGCTGGCGGCAGCATGAAGTGCCCTTAAAGTTGCAAGGGGCATCCTATCTGGAGATCCTGCAGGCCGGCGGCGGTATTCTCAACACCCTGAACAGCACCAGAAGCGCCGGTGTCGATCAGCTCTATGAGCGGAGCAAGGGCTTCCTGGACGAGATGCTGCAGCTGGGTGTCACCACCTGCGAGATCAAGAGTGGCTACGGCCTGTCTACCCGGGAAGAACTGAAGCAGCTGGAGGTCATCTCCATGCTGCAAAAGCAGCATAGGATGGATATCGTCTCCACCTTTATGGCTGCCCATGCGGTGCCCCCGGAGTACAAGGGCAACAGCGACAGCTATATCAACTTGATCGTGGAGGAAATGCTGCCTGCAGTCAAGGGCAAGGCCGCCTACTGCGATGCCTTCTGCGAGGAGGGCGTCTTCTCCGTGGAGCAATGCCGCAAGGTGCTGCAGCGTGCCGGAGAGCTGGGCATGAAGCTGAAGCTCCATGCCGATGAGATCGAGGCCATCGGCGGTGCGCAGCTTGCAGCACAATTGGGCGCTGTTTCTGCGGAGCATCTCATTGCCACGGACGAGGCCGGCATCGATGCTCTGGCCAAAGGCAAGGTCATGGCAGATTTGCTGCCCCAGACCTCCTTCTATCTGGACAAGCCCTATGCCAATGCCAGAGGCATGGTCAAGGCCGGTGTCCCCGTTGCCATTGCCAGCGATTTTAACCCCGGCTCCTGCCCCTCCTATGACCTGCAATTTGCCATGCGGCTGGGTCTGCTGAAATACAAGCTGAAGCCGGAAGAGGTGCTTACCGCCGTTACCCTGAATGCCGCCTGTTCCATCGGTCTGGGTGACAGACTGGGCAGTGTGGAGGTAGGCAAGCAGGCGGATCTGGTGATCTGGGATGCGGAGGATCTGGATCTGGTTCTGTACCGTTTTGGGGTCAATATGGCGAAAACCGTTATTAAAAAGGGAGAAATCTTATGAGTTTATTTGAATTACCCGTAGCCAATTATCTGGAAGAGCTTGCCAGCAACTCCCCCGCCCCCGGCGGCGGCACCGCCGCTGCCCTCTCCGGCGCACAGGGTGCCGGTCTGGTGCGGATGGTGGCAGAGCTGACCCTGGGCAATTATAAGTACTCCCAGTGGTTCCACATCTGCCGTGAGGTCAGCAAGAACTGCGAGGAGCTGTACCTCCGCCTGATGGCGCAGATGCAGCTGGATGCCGATGCCTATTTCGGCATGGCAAACAGCTACCGCATGCCTAAGGAGACTCCCGAAGAGATCCTCGCACGCAGCGAGAAGATCCAAGAGGCCACCGCCCGTGCCGCCTACGTTCCGCTGCAGACTATGACCATGGCCACGGAGGCTCTGGAAGAGGCCGCCAAGCTGATCGACCGCAGCAATCCCAACTGCGCCAGCGATCTGGGCGTGGCAGCGGAGTGTCTGCGTGCCTGTGTTATAGGCGCTTATCTCAACGTGCGGATCAACGTAAATGCCATGAAGCATCAGGAGGGCAAGGCGCAGATCATGGTTCCTGCACAGCAGCAGTATCAAAGTGCCATGGCGCTGTACGAAAAGGTCAGCAGCGCTGTCAGCAACACCATCGGTTAAATCATGGCAGTCGGGACATATTATCTGAACGATCCAAATGCGCCCAAGCCCAACAGCCCTACCCGTATCGGCACCAACGTGCTGCTGCAGTGGGAGGGAAAGCTCCTCCTGGAGCAGCGCTGGGATTGCGGTCTCTGGGGTCTTCCCGGAGGCAGACTTCGCAAGGGCGAGGACTATGCCGTGGGCATCAGCCGTGAACTACGGGAGGAGGCAGGAATTTATCTGCCGCCCAATGCCTTCCGGCAGTTGAAAATCTGCGACGATAACCGCATTGCCGCCTATGCGGACGGCACGGTGTGGCACATGATCATTGTGCTGTTCCACGCTGTACTGCCCACTGAGCCGAAGCTGAAAAGCAGCAAAGAGTCCCATAATCTCCGCTTCTTCTCCCCGCAGGAGCTGGAAAATATCGAGATCGTCACCACCCATCAGGATCTGGTGGAATACTGGAAGCAGCTTGCCGACTAAGTTCGGCAAGCTGCTTTTTTGACGTAAAAGAGCAGCTCTGCGGAAATCCGCAGAGCTGCTTGCTTATTAGTTGATAGGGTCGATAACCAGATCGGGGCCGCCGGGATTCTCGGGATCGGTGGGCTCTTCGGGATTCTCGGGGTTCTCGGGATCTTCGGGATTCTCGGGGTTTTCGGGGTCCTCGGGATTCTCGGGGTTCTCGGGATTCTCGGGATCTTCGGGATTCTCTGGGTTCTCAGGCTCCTCGGGAGTCTCCTCCTGTGCCAGCTGGAGCTTGTGGAAGCGGGTCATCATAGTGGCCACTTCTGCACGGGTAGCATTGTTCAGAGGCAGGATCTCGCCGTCATCGCCGACGATGATGCCCTCGGCCACTGCCCAGGCCATAGCCTCACGGGCGTAGTAGGAAACGCTCTCCGCATCGGTGAAGTTCTCGGAGATATCAGCGGTCTTGGTGGTATCCATACCGGCGAACTTGGCATAGCGGTACAGGATGGTAACGATCTGCTCACGGGTGATCTGACCCTGGGGATCGAAGAGGCCATCACCGATACCATTGACGATCTCGTTCTTGGAGGCCCAGTTCACAGCTGCGGTGTACCAGGCGTTGGTGGCGCAGTCAGTGAAGGGAACGGTGTGGATATTGTCGAACTCAGGCTGACCTGCAGCTCTCCAGATAACGCTGACCAGCTCCACACGGCTCATGGCGGTTTCGGGGTCGAAGATCATGGAGGTTCTGCCGCCGAAGAGGCCGGCCTTGACCACGTAATCAATATAAGGAGCGAACCAGGCATCGTCGGGAACGTCGATGAAGCTCAGGTCATAGATGGACTCTCTGCCGCAGTTGACGCAGACATAGGTGACGGTGCCGTCCTCGGCAACCTTCTCCTCGTTGTCATGGCCGGTGGGCTTGGAGTACTCAATGGTCTTGGTCTCGCCGCACTCACATTCCACGGTCTTGTGACCCTGGGTGTCGCAGGTGGTGGGAACGTCTTCCAGAACGGTGAGCTCGTGCATCAGGCCGGTCTCTGCATCGAAGTGATACAGATCGGAGCCGATGGTCATCCACTCGGTGACATAGTCGCCGCCGATGAAGTACATCTTCTTGCCGGTTTCCAGATCGGTAGCCCAGCCGGTGTAATCCTCGGGAGCAGGCTCTTCGCACTCCTCGGTGACGCAGATGAGGGTGTCGTTGGCACGGTCATAAACATACTCATGCTCAATGACAGGATCTTCGGGATCGATGGGGTCCTCAGGATCGATAACTTCCTCAGGGATCTCCTTGGTGAAGCTGTCCAGCTCGGTGCCGTCGGAGTTGTAGGCAGTGATGGTCAGCTTCTTCTCGGTGGCCTCAGCCATGAGATAGACGGAGTCATAGTCCTGGGTGACAATGGCGAAGTGGAACTCGGGGTTGTCCACAGCGATGTAGTTCACATCTCTGGACTTCTCGCCCAGGTCGCCGCAGATGAAGTAGGTGGTGCCGTCTTCCACAACCATGCCGCCCTTCAGCTGCTCGGTACGGGCATAGGAGTGGTCGTGACCGTTGAGGACAACGTCAATACCGGCTGCCTCAAAGGCGGGTGCCAGGATCTCCTGATAGCGGAGATTACCGGCGGACTCATTGGTGAAGTAGATGGGCTCGTGGACGGTGACCAGCTTCCAGGTGCATTCGGAAGCAGCGGCATCCTCCTGGATCCAGGCGGGGACCTCTTCCAGGTCGGAGCCGTAGTTGATCACAGCCAGATACACATCGCCGTGCTCCACGGAGTAGTAGTTGGGATGGGGAATTGCGAAGATCTGCTCGGCAATGGCACCGGCAGAAGCGCCGTAGTACTCATGGTTGCCGAAGGCATTGTAGAGCATCTTGTTGCCAACAGTGCTGTTCTGCAGGATGTTCAGGATCTGTGCATAGTGGTTGTAGTTGTCGCCGTTGTCGATGAAGTCACCGGTCTGGATACCGAAGTCTACATCATACTCAGCGATCAGCGCCAGAATGGCGTTGATCTCGTTGATGGCATCTGCGTCCTGTGCGGGATCGCCGGTCATCTGGGTGTCGCCCAGAATGTAGAACACGGAGGTCTCGTCGTCAGCGGCCTCGGTAGTGAAAGTCATAGCCTCAGACCAGGCTTCCTCGCTGCCATCGCCCAGCCAGTAGTAATAGGTGGTCTCGGGAGTCAGGCCGTCGAGGGTGACAGTGTGCAGGTAAGCAGCATTGCCGGTGGTGGCAAAGGGAACCATTGCGGTCTCGCCACGGACGGTGAGATAGTTGGTGTCGGGGCCAAAGCCCTTGGTCAGCTTCTCATACTGCTCTTCGGTCATGTAGCGGATGTATGCCTTCTCTCTGGCGTAGTTCGCATTGGTGAACCAGGAGATGGAGGTCATAGTGCTGTCGTCTTCCACGATGTTGTGGCGGACAGCGTTGGGGATGTTGTCCTCATTACCGGCATAGCCAAGAACCTTGGCCTTAGCCTCGAAGGACAGGCCCAGCTCGCTCTCGGCAGTGATGATGAACTCGGTACCAACCTCCATGGCAGCCATAGCATTGGTGGTCAGAGTGCCGTCCTCGGCGGTGGTGCCGATTTCGGTGCCGTTGAGCTTCACAGTAACATTGGCAGCGGGCAGACCCTCGATGTCATAGACGGTGATGGTGCAGTCTCTGCCGTAGACCATGGTGCCGATGGCTACATCGTAGTAGGCTACCACGGGCAGAACGGTGTAGCCGTAAGCATCGGTGCCAACAACGCCGTTCATATCGGTAAAGGAGATGTTGCTGACACGGTACTTCAGGTAGTCAACCTCGGGATCAACGGTGGTGGGGATATCGAAGCTGACCGTTGCCACAGTGCCGGTGAGACCGGCCTCGGCGGAGACCTTCAGGGTCAGGGAGCCCTTCTTATAGCCGGTGGAGAGGAACTCATATTCGCCGGTAACACCCTCTGCGAAGGTGATGACAGGAGCGCCGTAGACGCTGCCGCCTGCGCCGGTGGTGGGAGTACCGAAGTCGGTATTGATGTCAACGACGGTCATTTCGATCTCGCTGACAGTGCCTTCCACGGTGAGATCCATGACGTAAACGCCGCCCAGGGTGACGATGCCGTCGCCGCCGAAGGTAACGTAGGCATTCTCAGCGCCTTCCACAGCAACGTCGAATTCACGGGTCATGGAGACGGTGTTGCCGTCGCCGTCGGAGATGGTAACGGTAACGGTGTGGTGACCGTTGCCCAGGGAGGTACGGGTCATTGCCTTGCTGTCGTCGCCGTCGCAGGCAATGTTCTTGCCATCGATGAAGATGGTGGTAGCAGCGGCATCAACGCCGGTGCGGTTCTGGCTCTCGGGATCGTGGAACGCGGCCTCGATCTCCACGTCAGCCTCGGTGATGACGGTAGAGCCATCGGCTGCCAGTTCCATGCCGTTGACGGTGAGGGTGTCGATGACGGGGTTAACCAGATCGTCCAGGTTGGTGCCATAGACGAAGCACATATCGTCGAAATACAGGGTGCCGTTGAAGCGGCCTTCACCTGCGGCGGGCTGATAGGACAGCCATACCAGACCTTCGCCCTGACGGATCATGAGGGGATGCTCGACAGAGATCTGGCTGTGCAGGGAGGTCAGATCGGCGTAGCAGTACATCCAGCCGGTCCAGTTGATGCCGCCGGACTGCTCGCCCTCAGAGGCATTGAGCAGGGGGATATTCTTGGTGGAGTAGCCATTGCCGTTCCAGACAGCAACGTCCACATAGACCTTATAAGCGGGAGTGCCTTCGGGAGCATAGACCCATACACCAACCTGAGTGGGATAACCCTCAATGGGGATCTCCTCGCCGCAATAGCGGACGTAGAAGTTGGAGTTGGAGCTGTTGTCGAAGGAGGAGTAGTCGTAGTTCAGCTCCAGGGAGTAGTCGCCGGAACGAACCTGGCCGCCCTCTTCTCTGCTGACGGTGCGCAGAGCACCGGCATTGTATGCCTTGATGGAGTTGTTGGGCCACAGGTAGTAGGTGTAGCCGTTGGCGCGGAAGATGGGAGCGGCGGGAACTGCGGAGTCGTAGTTGCCGGTAAACTGATAGGGAGCGGTCAGGGTGGTGACAGTGGGGCTGCCGGAGTAAGTACCGGCGGTGATGACATCCAGAGTGGGATATTCACCGTAGTAGCCGTCGCCATAGGGGCTGCCCTCGTAGTGGTAGGTGTTCTTGCCCCAGTGATAGTGTGCAGCGGTGAGAGGACCGTTCTCATCGGGCTCGAAGTCCTGATAGATCACGGGCATCTTGCCGATCTCCACATGGATCACATCGGAGAGGGTGGTGCCGTCCAGCTTGGTGTAGGTCACGGTCACATCAGCAGTAACAGTGCCTTCAAACTTGCCGGAGTGGAAGATATTGCCGTTCATGGTGCCAACGGCGGCATCCTCCACACCTTCGGTGGTGGACTTGATCTCCCAGGTGAAGTCGCCATCCTTATAGTGGATGATGCGCTTGAGGTACTTGGCATTCAGACCCAGATTGGAGTCTGCGTCAAAGTCCAGGGAGATGGACTCGCCGGTAAAGTACAGATCGTCAATATCAGCGATGGTGATCTTAGTGGTGCCGTAGTTGGAAGCGCCCTTCATCAGGCTGACTTCAACCTCACCGGCAAAGCCCTCCTTGGCGGTGAACACGCCGTCAGAGGTGATGTCGCCGCACTCGGCAGCCACAGACCAGGTCAGACCCTCGGGGATCTCAGCAGGCTCGCCGGCGGCATCAACGCCGATGGCGGTGAACTGCACGGTGCTGCCGGGGGTGTAGACCTCATTCTTGGGGTAGAGAGAAGCGTGGTCAAAGCTGCCGTCGGAGATGGCGGTAGAGACCATCAGCAGAGCGGAAGCAACCGTACGCTCGGGCCCGTCAGAGGGAGAGTTGCGGACGACCATTTCGTCGGTGCCTTCACGGACGGTGGCATAGGTAGCAGAGCCGCCGCCGTCTAAGTACAGGGCATCCACGCAGCCGTTCTGCAGCAGCAGCTCGGCCTGATCATACAGGCTCATGCCCACGGAGTAGGGAGCCTGTCTGCCGTCAGCCAGGAAGGTGACCACAGAGCCGTCAGCCTTCATGCCGATGGAGTTACGGGGCATCTGATCCTTGTTGTTGGGGTCGGCAACGTTGACGCCGTCCTTGACCAGATAGAAGGGGCCGGAAATGGCCTCCAGAACGTCGGAGTGGTCGGTGCCGTAGTCACGGATGGCATAGCTGCCGTCACGGAGTACTGCGAAATAGGGCTCCTGGGCATTGCCGTTGCCGGTCTGCACCACGTTGCCCTCCATAATGAGGTAGCCCAGAGGCTGCAGGGTCTGCATGTTGTAGTAGTCACCGTTGGTGGCGAAAATGACCTTATCGCCGGTGGCTGCTTCGTAGGCCTTGGCCTGGTCAGTGGTTCTTGCCATGCCCCAGGTCAGGTTTTCGGCGGCTTCTGCACGACTGCCCACAGTGGAGCCCTCGGTGTAGTAGCCGGTATAGGAGGCCTTAAAGGTGACCTTCGCGCCGGGAGCCACTGTGGTCAGGAAGCCTGCCACCTGCTGCTCACCGCTGGCGTCATTCAGCAGAATCTGAGTTTCCGTCACACCGGCGGTGATGGCGTAGTCAGTCTGAGAGATGACGTAGAGGCCGGAAGGTGCGGTAACTGCCTTTTCTTCAGCAGCGAATACAGCGGGCAGAACGCCCACGAGCATTGCCAGTGCAAGGAACAGGCAGACGACCTTCCTGAACATGGAATTCTTCATTTCATCGTTCTCCTTATTTGAATTTGCCATATGTCATATGGTTCTTCCTATTATCTCATTTTTTTCTGAAAAAGTCAATAGGAAGTTGAATATCTTAGCCGTCATAATTCAGTGGTTGTATTTTACAGTGTCATCTGTTATAATATCTACAACCATAGAATACTTTGGTGCGAAAGGAGTATGGAAAATAATGAAAAAAGTTCTTGGACTTTTTCTGGCGGCAGTGCTGCTTCTGGGCATGATCCCGGCAGTATATGCAGCCCCCATTGAATTTCAAAACGTATATACGCTGGCAGATCCTGAGGCGGCGGATTCCCGTGCGGATCTGAAAACCATCGACGGTATTCACTATCTCTTCCTGCCTTCGGCGGTAGAGGCGGAAAATCTGTCTCTTTTCTTTGAGCTGAACAACTCCGCACAGATCACCCTTACCGGCGACCTGGACAGCGCTGTGGTGAAAAGCGGCGAAGCTTTTAACCTCTGGAGTCTTTGCACTGAGGCAGAGCGCCCTGAGCTGAAGATCACCGCTCAAAGCGGCAGCGATATTGCAGAGCTCTCTCTGACGCTGGTCTTCACTACGGGCATGGGCAGCATGTTTTTAGTCAGCGAAGACCCTGTGAACCAGGGGCGCACCTGGGTGGAGTCCAGCCCCGACAAGTCCAACAAGTCCAAGGGCAGCATGTACTACTGCACCCCCGAGGGTGAAGTGGTCTACGCCGGCGCCCTGACCCAGATCAAGGGCAGAGGCAACTCCACCTGGCTGGCAGAGAAGAAGCCTTATCAGATCAAGCTGGACAGCAAAACCGATCTGCTGCAGACCGGCGACGACAGCAACAAGAGCAAGACCTGGGTGCTTCTGACCAACGCCTCTGACCCCACGGGCTTAAGAAATAATATTGTATATGACCTCTCCGTTGCCATGGGCATGGAGCCGGGCATCCAGTCTGAGCCCATCAACCTCTACTACGACGGCGAGTACCGTGGCACCTATCTGCTCTGCGAGAAGGTGGAAGTGGGCAATGGCCGTGTAGATATTGAGGATCTGGAGGGCGCCAACGAGGACAGCAACCCCGAAATTGACCTGGAAGATCTGGAAGTGAAGGTCGGTGTCACCGAGGAAGGCACCTCCTACACCTACTGCGAGGGCATGACCAACCCCGAGAACTACTCCGGCGGCTACCTGCTGGAGATGGATACCGCCGTTCGTGCCCAGGCAGAGGTCTGCTACATCACCACCACCCGTCTGCATTACATCGTGGTCAAGAGCCCCGAGTTCTGCAGCAAGGAGGAGATGGAGTATATCGCCAAATACTACCAGAAGATTGAAGACATTGTCTATAACGGCGGCGTTCACCCCGTTACCGATCAGACTCTGGAAGAAGTCGTAGACGTAGAGAGCCTTGCAGAGTGCTACATCATCAACGAGCTTACCAAGAATCCCGACGGCTACCGCACCTCCACCTATTTCTACAAGGATGCAGACAGCGACATCCTCACCGTGGGCCCCATCTGGGACTATGACCTGTCTTTCGGTCGCTCCTGGGGCGAGTTTGTAGCGCCCTGCTCCAAGCCCGAGGGCTTCTTCACCATCCACAGCCGTTTTGCCGAGGCGCTGTATCAGATCGGTGCCTTCCGTCAGGCGGTGCATGATATCTATCTGGACGAGGTCTCTCCCCTGCTGAACAGCAGCCTGCTGGCGGAGGAATCTGCTTCCGACATTATGATGACCATGGAGGGCTATGTTGCCCAGATGCGTCCTTCTGCACTTGCCAACGGCCTGATCTGGAACATCTCCGAAGGTCATTTTACCGACGAGGTCAGCAGCCTGGAAAACTACATCTCCATCCGCAATGCCTGGTTGACCGAGAACTTTGCCAACTGGAACGCTGAGACCATTGTCCCCCTGAACAGCTACATTGACGTTGAGCCGGAGTACTGGTACTACGAGCCTATTACCAAGGCTACGGATTACGGCATTCTCAACGGCCTGGATCACGGCATTTTCGCTCCCAACGGACAGACCACCCGTGCCATGGCAGCCAAGGTACTCTTCGAGATCTCCGGTGCGGAGGAGCCGGAATACAGTCGGAGATTCTCCGATGTATTTGACTATGAGTGGTTTGCCCCCGCTGTCCTGTGGGCAGCGGAGAACGGGGTTGTTACCGGCCACGAGGACGGTACATTCCATCCCAACGAGGCCATTACCCGTCAGGATATGGTGGTGCTGATGTACCGCTATCTGGGTTCTCCTGATGTCAGCGGCGATGCCCTTGCGGACTTCACCGACGGCGATACCATCCTGCCCTACGCTGTAGATGCCATGAACTGGGCCATTGAAAACGGCATTGTGCAGGGCTACGAGGACGATGGCATCAAGACCGTGCAGCCCTTTAACCCCATTACCCGTGCAGAGATGGCCGCAATTGTGGTCCGCTACTACGAAAACTTTGTCATGGACGCATAATCCCCCATGAATAACTGAGGCGCACTTCCCTGGGAAGTGCTCCTCAACTTTATATACTGACATCCTTTTCTATGTTACCCGTGTAAATACAGGCGCAATAGCCCTCCTTTGGCTGGAAGCAATGCACCCTGACATATGCGTCATGCACGGCATGATAGGCCACAACATCTCTGGAAACCCCGTTGAGGGCAACCTCCGCATAGGTAATGGCCCATTTCTTGTCTCCGTCAGGAAAGAGCTCAAAGCTGGAGCGGTTCAAAAGCGCATCCAGAGGCTGCCCCATGTACTCCGCCATGGCGCGGTTGCAATAACGGAATATAAAATCCACGCCGTGATGGCTTTGATCGAAAACGATCTCAACCACGCAGAAAGGGATCTCCATCTTATCCAGCACAGAGAAGCGCTCAAAGAGGTTCTTTGGAATGTGGATCGGCGACGGAAGCTGGTGGTTCAGCAGACGGGCATTGCGGTTATGAGCGCCGGGAGTGCGAATCCGCCCATGGAAGGTCGCCCCGTCGGTCATGGTATATACACCCTTCTCCACGCTGACGATCTCTCTTTCATTCAACACAACACCCTTATTCACACTGAGCAGAGAGAGTTCCGTCAGCTTCTCCACCAGGCTTTTCAGGGGAGAGAAGGTCTGTACCATACGTCCGTCATTCAGATGGATGACGGTCTTGCCGTCCTTGCGCACAATGTAGAGAATGTGCTCAGGGTTGATGTCGTGCTTGTTCAAAAATTTCTCGAACTGCATACTCATGGCCTTTTCTCCTTTTTTCTTTCATCATACCATAGTCTTTGCATAAAAATCAAGATTTTTTCGCACTTTCTTTTGTGCAAAAAGATATATTTTTTGAAAGCCAATTTCAGATGATGATAAAAAGCAGGGCAGAGTCTTCCTCTGCCCCCGATTCCTCAGCGGTCCAGCGCCGGGTTCATATAATAGATATTCTTTTCATCCAGCCTTTGCCGCAGCTTTTCCATGGCCTCACCGAAGCGCTGGAAATGCACTACCTCTCTGGCACGGAGGAACTTGATCACATCGTTCACATCAGGGTCGTCGCTGAGGCGCAGAATGTTGTCATAGGTGGTGCGTGCCTTCTGCTCTGCTGCAACGGCAAAAGTGCAACTTTTGCCAACAAAATAAATCCAATCGGATTTATTTTATATCACATTCCGTTAAAAACGGAATATATCACAATTTTCGCAAGAAAAATATATCACTAAAAACTCCAATGTATTGTTATCGGAACGTCCTTAGTTTTGGGAATTCGCTTGCCTACGAAAATGTAGTCAATAAGGATTTCCACCATCTCTCTGGTGAGGTGTTTGAGGTTTGTGTAACGCTCGATGATCTCTCTGCGGTTGTCGCCGACTTCGATTTTTACGTCGATTTCTTCGATCTGTTTACGACCGTCTGAAATGAGTTTTTCAAGGCGGTCACGGTCAGCGATAAAGTCCTTAGACATCTCTGTGTAATCTGCACCGCTGATGAGTCCTTTGACCTTATCCATGTACAGTTCACGAATGCCCTTAGACAACTCCTGGGCACGCTTTTCGTAAGAGGCAATGTTTTTGAGAATACTGTCTTTTTGCGCTTGCAGATCGTTGCAGAGCTCAATTTTTCTTTCCAAATCGTCCTTATCCAGATACTCCCTGGAAAGCCTGTTCAGCTCGTCAATGACCATCTGTTCCAATTTGTCAACCGAGATAAAGGAGCCGATGCAGGCATCCTTCGCTACGTAACGGTTGGAGCATTGCAGATAATGCTTGCCTCGATTTTTAGAGGAACGCATTACATATCCGCAGTTGGCACAGCGAGCCTTCCTTGCAAACAGACCGATAGTGCCAACGTCAAAAGGCTTTGCCCGTTCTTTGATCATCTTTTGCACCCTGTCCCACAACTCACGGTCGATGATGGGTTCGTGTGTTCCCTCAACGATGTACCATTCGCTTTTGGGGCGTGGCTTGTTCCGCTTGGTCTTATAGGAAATACTGCCGTATTTGCCCTGGACCATATTGCCGATGTAGATCTCATTGACCAGCATATGGGAAATCGCAAAGTATTTCCAAAGGGTGCTGTTTTTAGCGGTTGGCTGTTTGTAGCGCAGACCTTTCAGACGCTTGTATTCGGTTGGATTGGGGATGCCCCTGTCATTGAGCATACGGGCGATTGCAGTTTTGCCGTAACCTTGGGAGAAGAGGGTGAACACCTCACGGACAACAGCGGCGGCTTCTTCATCGATGATCAAATGCCCCTTTTGGTCGGGATCTTTTTTATACCCGTAAAGGGCAAAGGCACCGATATGGAATCCGTTTTCCCGTCTGTTTTTCAGAACGCTGCGGATGTTGTCGGACATATCCTCCAAGTACCACTCGTTTACAAGTCCGTTGATCTGTCGGGACTTCTTGTTCCCCTTGTTGTCGGTGTCGGCATTGTCCACGATGCTGACAAAGCGGATGCCCCAGATAGGGAACAAACCGTGGATGTACTTTTCCACCAGCTCCAGCTCACGGGTAAAACGGGATTGTGTCTTGCAGAGGATAATATCGAATTTTCTCGCTTCGGCGTCCTGCAGTAGGCGGTTGAATTCCGGTCGGCGCCTGTCTGCACCGGCATAGTCATCGTCACTGTAGATACAGTAAATCTCCCACCCCTGTTCAAGGGCGTATTGCACCAGCATCGCTTTTTGGTTCTGGATACTGCCTGAGTCATCGGTTTCAAATTGCTTGTTTCTGTCTTCTTCGGATAAGCGGCAATAAATGGCAACTTTCAATTTTCCGTCTCCTTTTGAGACAGAGCAAGCTGTTTCCACGTCCTGTGTAGCAAATCGGTGGCTGTCGTCACGTTCTTGACCAAGGTTTTTTGCCTTTCTCCAAAGCATTGATAAGCTCGATCCACTTATCGGTGAATTCCCGCCGGGTGGTAGTGCTTTTGCCGCTTTTGAAAATACTCTTTACGGTCGTAGATTTTTCGTTTTCTGCCATAATCTACCCCTTTCAATTTGATACTACACTATATGAAAAACGGCAAGTCCGCTATTCCCGGCGTGCATATCCGAAGAATGAAAAAGGAGATTCCATTTGGCAAGAAAAAACAACAGCACACTTCAAAACTGAGAAGTGTGCTATCGTAATCAGCTATTAAAACAGAATATCAATCTTTTCTTTGGCAACCCGTTCATTACAATACACAAAATTAAATTCACCGCTGATCTGCATATCCGCAACAGTGAAGGTGGCGAGGTCGTTACGGCAACGTGATATGGGTTCATAGGCAAATGTAATGGCACCGTTGTTTGCCACAATGTC
>JAZNVK010000273.1:0-8805 GCA_045592805.1 Faecousia sp. | reverse complement strand
AGTACTACACTCCCGTTGACGCATACTCCATCCTGGCTTATGCCGAGCTGTGCTTCAATACCTATAACCCCAGCAAGGACGGCTTGCTGTTCACCATGCTCATTGATTCCCTGAACTACGGCGCAGCTGCCCAGGTCCACTTCGACCGCCGTGCTGACGAGCTGGTCAATGCCGGTCTGGATGCCTATCAGCAGTATGCTACCACCGAGCTGTCTGCCGAGCTGACCGACACCAGAACCTATGTGGATAATGATCGCAGCATCACTGCCGTTACCGCCATGGGCTGCTCCGTCACCTTTGCAGACAAGACCGAGATCAATGCCAAGCTGACCATTGCCTCCGGCTATACTAAGGCTGACATTACCTCCGTCAAGGTCCTCAACGAGGCCGGCGAAGTCGTTGATACCCTCACCCAGTTCACCGATCTGGATGATGGCAGAATTCAGGTGACCTTCACCGGTGTGAAGTCTGCCAACATGCGCGATATGTACTACTTCGTAGCATATGTGGGCAACCAGGTTGCCTCCCAGAATGTAGGCTACAGCATTGAAGCCTATGCCAAGAGCAACATCGGCTCCTCCGATGCCGCCCTGGCCGCTCTGGTCAGAAACTGCATCTACTACGGCGACAGCGCCAAGGTCTACTTCGACAGCCTCCTGGGCTAAAACCTTATCACTCAAAATTCAATAACGCAAACAGCGCCGTGGGAAAACCTCCCACGGCGCTTTCTCTATGAACGAATTTGTCACAATTAATCGAAATATGCAAAACGGATGGAGAAATGATGCAAATCTGCGTGATTTCAGATACTTTTGTTTTGTATTTTATGGCAGACAATTCTATCGGAGGTGCAGATAATGACTTCTAAAACAAAGCGAAATATCATTTTTACGATGAGTATTGTGTTTCTAATGGTGTCAGCAATCATTATGCTTGCTATTTCCGGCGTTCTGCATTATTCAACAGACGACGCATCGGATATAATTCAAAGTGAACCGCCGATCTCTCTGTCCGATTGGCGGCTTGTGCTGGTGAACCCGTGGAATTCCTTGACGGACACATTCACGCCATATTTGGTGGAATTGGAAAATGGTCATGCGGTGGACATGCGCATTGCCTCGGATCTCGAGGATATGTTAGACGTAGCTGAGGCTGAGGGTTTATCCATCATAATTTGTTCTTCCTATCGGAGTTCCGAAATGCAGCAGGCATTGTATACCCAAAAGGTAAATCAGTATTTGGCAGAAGGCTTCTCGCAGGAAGATGCGGAGCGCGAGGCGGGGAGATGGGTCGCAGTTCCGGGTACCAGCGAACATCAAACCGGGCTGGCTGTGGATCTTGTAGCGCTCAGCTATCAAATCCTGGATGAAAAGCAGGAGGAAACTCCGGAGCAGAAATGGTTGATGGAGAATTCTTATCAATACGGCTTTATTCTTCGCTACCCATCGGATAAAAGCCATATCACCGGAATCAATTACGAACCCTGGCATTATCGCTACGTCGGAAAAGAAGCCGCCAGGGAAATATGCGAAAATGATTTCTGCCTGGAGGAGTATCTCGAGAGAGTGCGATGATACAGAACTGTCTGCCACGGGTTCATGGCCACTAAGCAAAAAAGAAAGCCTGCACCTCTTACGAAGCACAGGCTTTGGTCGGAGTGACGGGATTCGAACCCGTGGCCTCTTGGTCCCGAACCAAGCGCGATACCAAACTTCGCCACACCCCGAAAGCATAGATATTATACGCATTTGCCATGGTTTTGTCAAGGGAAAAAGAATAATTTGCCCTTTTCTCCATAAAATACTACGGAGGTGAGGGGAGTGCTCTTTGGCTTTGTGCGCAGATGGCAGCGGCGGATCATTGTCTGTCTGCTAATCGTGATTTTTGTTTTGGTTATGAAGCAAAAACATCCGCAGCTGGGGGAAACCGTAGGGCAGTGGATCAGCGGGACGAAGGATTCCAGAGCCGCACGAGCGGTTTCTTCCATGGTTGACAGCCTGAAGGATGGCGAGGATCTGAAAACGGCGGTGGAGGTGTTCTGTGAAGGTTGGAGCGGTACTGAGTAGGGTAAAGATCAGCCCGGGCTTTCTGCTATTTCTTTGCGCCTATTATTATTTTGACCCAGGTGGAACTTTTCGATACTTTGTATTTGCTACAATCTGCCATGAATTGGGGCATTTACTTACCTTAAAAGTGTTGGGCGTTACTATATATCGGATCTCCCTGCAGGCCGGGGGAGCCTGCCTGTTAACAGCACATATGAGCTATCGGGATGAATTGCTGTCTGCTGCTGCGGGGCCTGTCATGAATCTGATTTCGGCACTGTTGTTTCTGCACCGTGTGCCTGTCTTTGCGCTTGTGAATTTGACGTTATTTTTGTTTAACCTGTTACCCTTTTATCCCCTGGATGGTGGCAGAATATTGCGCTGTCTTCTGCAATTGCTTCTCCGTGGCGGTAGGGCAGCGATCCTTACGGAAAGGATCATTTGCCTCAGTTGCATTGTTTTCTTATGGAGCCTTGGGGGATACATGACCTGTATTCTTCACGAGGGGCTGTGGCCTGTGCTTCTATGCGCTGTATTGACGGTTCGGATTTCTGATGCAATTTTTCCGGAATACAGAAATTTTAGGAATAAAAGGATTGACAAATCACACATTGCGTGCTAAAATAATTGCGCTGTGATTCGGAGAGATGTCCGAGCGGTTTAAGGAGCCGGTCTTGAAAACCGGTGACGCAGCAATGCGCCGTGGGTTCGAATCCCACTCTCTCCGCCACTTTTCTCCTATATACTGTTTTGATTCGGAGTGATACCCAAGAGGCCGAAGGGGCTCCCCTGCTAAGGGAGTAGGCGTGTAAAAAGCGCGCGAGAGTTCAAATCTCTCTCACTCCGCCAAAAGGTAAAAATCCCACATTCACCGAGAATGTGGGATTTTCCTTTATTTTCAACGGTTTGAAGTTGTTTTTCATGTTTTCATATTGGGAAGAAAATCAAACTTTCTTTGTGATAAAACAAAGGTCTTTGTGGCATCGCAAAGACCTTTTGTCATTCATTTTGGCACCGGATAGATCTATTTGGCATCGCCTTTTGGCGGCTTGGCATCTGGGTTATAGAAAAAATACATCTCGTTTTTGTAGCGCTCAATGTCTGCCCGGCAGATATGCGTATAGATCTCGTCCATGGTCTTATCATTGCTCCAGCCGCCGATCTCCATAGAGATCTCCTTGGGGATCCCAAGGTGAGCAGAGAGGGAGGCGAAACTGTGCCGAAGCTGGTGAACGGTGACCCGGGGAACTCCGGCTCTCTCACAGCAGCGCTCTACTGCCCGGCGTAGTGTCATCTGGTGGACAGCGAGAAGCTTCCCCTCGGACTGGTGCTGCGCTCTGATGGCGGCTTTTAGCTCCGGGATGAGAAGCGGTACTCGCCGATGAGAGAGCTCGGTCTTCTCGGTAGCTTTTTCGATCCACATATTATCCTCGTCCTGGACACGAGCGCCCGAGGTCTCGATGAAGTCTGCGTCCGGGTCGATGTTCTCCCAGCGCAGGGCGTCAATCTCGGCGATGCGCATAGACATAAGAGCCAGAAGCATTGGGATGCACAGCGGGTCATTCTTTGCCTCTGAGACAAACTTCTTGATCTCATCCGGTTCAAGCCAGGCAGCCTCTCTTGCAGACTTTTGAGGGGTTCTCGGGGCTGTGATCTTGGCAGGGTAGGGAATATCGTTTGCCGCCAGGACGCTCTTGATCAGGCCCCAGGATGTCTTAACGGTTTTAGGCGCCAAACGGCCATATTCCCGGTCCACGATGCCCTGCCATTCGCTGGGTTTGAAGGATTCGAGTTTTCGATCCATTATGCTCTGAAAGCGGTTGTTCTGAATGATGCGGTAGGTGCGGATCGTAGCAGGGGAGAGGCTGTTTCTGCGCTCCTCAATATACAGATCAATGGCCACCCGGAGAGTCGGACGCCGGATTAGCTTCTCCTGTCGCTGCCGCTCCGCAAGCCAGGCGGCCTTGATGGCTGCGGCCTTCCGCTCGCATTTGGCTTTGTCGGCTTCGTGGATCAGCTCCTCTTTGGAGCCTAATCGGAGTCTGATCCTCCAGTCACCGTTTTTTAATTTGATTGGTTTCGGGATTTTCATAGCAGTCACCTAAAAATTTTGTGTAAATAATGTGTATTATCTATTGACAAATACACATTATTTGTGTATAATAGGGAATATAAAGGAGGTTGAAATATGAAAAGAAAAGACCTCATAAGGTTACTTGATAGGAAAGGGTGGTGGAAAAAGCGGAGCGGAGGTAATCACGACATTTACACTAACGGCAAGGAATGCGAAACCATTCCAAGGCATAATGAAATTGCCGAAGAACTTGCAAAGATGATAATCCGGCGGCGGGGGCTAAAATAAGGCCCTCGCCCGTTGGGCATAATATTACTACTATTACTACTGTTGGGAAAGGAAGGCTGCCATTATGAAAAATGCGTATCCGATTCTGATGTCAAAGTCTGGGGAATTCATTTTAGTGTATGTCCCTGATTTTGATATTTTTACTCAAGGAAGAAGCAACGCAGAAGCTATCGAAATGGCAAGGGACGCTATTGGACTTATGGGGATCGATCTGGAAGATGACGGGAAAACTATCCCGGATCCTCAAATTGCTGATTTTATGACTATTGCTAATAGATACTGCGAATATCTTGAACGTGTTGCTGCAGATTGTTATTGTTCTCTTGTTGATGTTGATTTTTTCGAATATCGCAAACGGAATAATATGAAAACAGTCCGTCGAAATGTTTCGTTACCCTGTTGGCTTGATTTTGAAGCAGAAAAAGCGGGCATTAATGTTTCGTATGTTTTGCAAAATGCGCTGAAAAAGGAACTTGGCCTTGCAAATTCTTAAATAAGCAAATTAAGTAAATATTTATTTTGCCGGTTCCACGGCCTTACTAATATTTCCGCCTCCCTTTTCGGGGAGGCGGTTAGTTTATCCCATTTTTTGTTTAGCGAGCTTTTCGAACAGTTTACCGGTTGCGAGACAGTCGGAGCAAGAGCGGTGTGCCTTTGCTATGTAGATTTTGTAATAATCGCAAAGTGTTCCAAGCTTATAATCTTCGACATCGTAGTTGTTGCTACCATAATAGTTTGCTTTTACGAGAACTGATTTTGATAACTGCAGCGTATCATAAAACCGCTGTTTCGGGTTGTTCAGCTCGAAGCCGTAGGCGTATAAGAATTGGAGATCGAAAGGCAGATTATGGCCTACGATGGGCGAAGAGCCAACGAATGTCTGAAATGCTGGCATAGCCTCCCAAATCTTGGGAGCGTCGGCCACCATTTCGTTTGTGATCTGATTGATCCTTGTAGCTTCGGCAGGGATCTCTTTTTCAGGATTGATTAGCGTAGAAAACTTTTCTACCGGCTCAAATCCCTCAAAGCGAATGGCAGATAATTCTATGATTTTGGAAGTGAGCGGAATCCCGGTCGTTTCCACATCGACAACAACATAGGACGTAAATGTAAGCGGATTAGTCTTTTTTGTGATATTCGCAAACTTCACTTCCGGCATATCAGATACCGCCCGACGCTTGTACATATTGGTGGACAAGCAGATCTCAGCAGATGGAATTGCATCCAGCTCGGCAAGGAACTCGGATTCTTTCTCCGCCAGGAATGCTGCACGCCGCTCCCTTCTTGCTCGGTCTTCGGCCTCTTTGGCGATGCGCTGCTCCTCAATGCGTTTTTCAAGAGTTTGTCTTTCCTTTTCCTCTTGCCATTTGCGCCGACGTTCTTCTTTCTCTTTCCTGGCGTTTGCTTCCTGAGCTTTCCTTTTCTCAGTGACGTTTTTATGAAGGCCGATTGCTGTACCAATTAGGACGATAATAGCCAGAATGATAACGCCTGCCCATCCCCATATTGCGTGGATAATGAAAGCAATAACAAGAAATCCGATAAAAACTAAGCCCACAATTTTAAGAATATCTGTCAGCATAGAGTCATCCTCTTTCTCCGGTGTCCAACTTGGACACTGTTATTTTTTTATTCTGCTGTCGCTGAGAGCAACAGCCAAATCAACGTTAGGCGGCGATATTGCTTCATCCCCCGTATTCATACCGTTCTGGCTATCAAGGAGCTCGTAGGCCTTGCCGAATAAGCGTCGCTGACCAGGCTTGTCAAGCTTGCGGTATACATCGATAAGTTCAATTTCTTCCGCAGAGAATATGGGGGCTTCAGCCTCTATCTGGCGACGGTCGCCAAAGAAAGCTGTGACAGGCACCTGAAGGGCATCTGCAAGCTGTTCGACCATATCTAATTTGGGGCTCGCTCCGTTTTTCCAAGAGGTGACAGTTGCAGAACTGAATCCTACCTTTTTTACGAGTGCTGTCGGCGTTGTTCCTTTTTCTGCACATAATTGCTTTAACTGTTCAAAAAACACAAAATTCACCTTCCCAAATTGTAAAACATGAACAAAGTTTGTATAGACGAATAATTATGTGTTGACAAATTCGGATATACGAATTATACTGCAGGTGTAGGCATCGGAAACACATTTCTATATATGATCGAGGAGCGGCTCACATACAGGTGTGGTGCGCTCTTCGTGCGGAAATATATTTCCGAATTTAGTATACACGACAATTCGTCTAATGTCAAGAAAGGGGGCAAAAATAATGCCCAATCGCACGTTGCCTCTCACTCCTTGGGGTAAAGCCGTTAAGATCAAGCTGCTCAGCGAGGACATGGCGCCGAGAGAGCTGGTGGCGGAGATCAGAGCTCGGGGCATACTCATTACCGAGACCACTCTGTCTAAGCTGCTTAGTGGTACCGCTGGTCAGCGCTCTCCGGCTATGGTTGCGGCCATTGACGAGATCCTTGGAATCTCCCCGGAAGTCGAAGGCCGCCCTGCCTGATTTTATTATCTCACGAGGAAGGAGGATATACAAGATGGGAAAAGCCACGAAGGCAGTGCAGAATCCCTACTATATTGCACGAATATCAGCGTCAGAGTGCAACGATAATTTTGCCAGCAGGGAAGGGGCAGCTGATCTACTCGGTATCGAACGGACACGCCTTGCCCGGATCGAGCTGGACACGGTAACTCCTTACCCTGACGAGGTGAGGGTAATGGCAGATCTCTATAATGCGCCGGAGCTCATGAATTATCACTGCTCCCACTGCTGCCAGATCGGTCGCTGCATGAGTAGCGTGCTGCCGGCCTCGCAGGTCAGCAGCCTGGAGCAGCTGGCTGTCCAAGCGGCGATCGCACTCCGGAACAGCGAGAAGATCCGTGACGATCTCCTGGATATCTCTGCAGATGGCATTATCGATAACAATGAACAAAAGACCTTGGAGAACGTGCTCGCCATGCTCGGCCGCATTGCCCAGGTAGCCCACCAGCTTCAGACGGTGGCCAGACGTCTGTCAGTAGAGGAGGATAAACCCTATGAGGGCGATATTTAAGTATCCTGGGGCAAAGTGGCGTATTGCTGATTGGATCAATAGCAAATTTCCAAAGCATCATAGCTATTTGGAACCGTTTTTTGGTTCTGGGGCAGTATTGTTCAAAAAGCCAAGGTCTCCCATTGAAACGGTGAATGACCTGGACGGCGATGTTGTGAATCTGTTCGAATGGATGAGAACGGATCCGGAACGACTGGCGGCTGAGATTGCCTTAATTCCCTATGCCAGGAGTGTATTCGACCGTGCCTTTGAGGAACGGGAGTTGATTTCTGACTCATTTCAGAGAGCGGTGAATTTCTACATAAGAATGATGATGGGACACGGCGGCCGCACTAACGGGGAAAAGACCGGTTGGAAAAATGACGTTCAGGGCAGACAAGCGGCATATGCGGCAAGGCACTGGTGCCAGATCCCAGAGATCCTGATTCCTGCGGCGGAACGTTTAAGGGGAGTTCAGATCGAGTGCCGTCCAGCGTTAGATGTGATTCGAAAATTTAACTATCCGAATGTTCTGATCTATGCAGATCCGCCCTATGTTTTGGAAACCCGGTGCAGAAGACAATATAAACATGAAATGACGGATTCGGATCATGAGCTGTTGCTGGATGCTCTGCTGAAACATCGGGGGCCTGTTATTCTTTCCGGCTATGACAGCCCGATGTATTCCGATGCGCTGCGACATTGGAACAAAGAGTGTATTGTAAGCAGAAACCAAGCTTGCAGAGAGACCAATGAAATTCTTTGGATGAATTATTGACCGGCATTGCTGGCAAGCAAAGGAGTGTGCTTATGCCCAAGATACTATTGACTGCTGCCCAGCGAGAGGCCGACCGGGAGCGTAAGAGGCAGAAGGCGTTTAATGCCGTCTTGCTGGATCGGAAGGCAGACGGGTTGCCCAACAAGAAGATCGCTGACGATATCGATGTGGATCCGGCTACCTTCTCCGGGTATAAGACTGACTCAGGCAGGATGTCCTTGCGATCCTTCCGGCGATTCGCTGATGCAGTATCCTTAACTGACGCTGAAATTCTATCAATCATACGAGGAGCATGAGATGCTGATCGAGGTATCGCCGGGTGCTTCCACCCGAGATTTACTTTCTTCCTTTTTTCTTTTTTGACGCAGGGTGCTCCCTCGGGAGCATCCGGCGATGCCCCGATCAGCGGCATCGATCATATGTTCTCCCCTCTGTGATGGGCCAACGACGGATGCGCAATCTGCCCTCAGAATCCGTGCCGGTGAAAGTCCGGCATCAATATGGAGGCGCTGGGCGTGGCGCCCTGCACGGGACAGCACAACCGTGTGTCGCAGGTTCGATTCCTGCCGCCTCCTCCATGCAAAGAATTA
>JAZNVK010000272.1:0-9281 GCA_045592805.1 Faecousia sp. | reverse complement strand
GAAAACTCATCGCCCTGTGCAGAAAGGGAAATGCGGCTCTGACGCAGATGCAGCGCCGCTGTATCGGTAATTTGGAATGAAAATCGTTCTTGCAAGTAATAATGCTCATAAATTAGAAGAATTGCGTGCCATTCTATCTCAGCTGGGTCTCGAAGTTGTCTCTCAGAAGGAGATGGGGATTACCATCGAGCCGGATGAAAATGGCACTACCTTTGAGGAGAATTCCTATATTAAGGCCAAGGCGATTCAGGATGTCTGTGGTCTTGCTACCATTGCAGATGACTCCGGATTGATGGTAGACGCTTTGGATGGAGCGCCCGGCATTCTGTCGGCGCGTTTTGGCGGCGATGCCTGCAAAACCGATCGTGACCGTCTGGAGTATCTTCTTGAACAGATGCGAGCTGTTGAAGAGGAGAAGAGAGGCGCTAAATTTGTTAGCGTTATCACCATGCTCTATCCTGACGGCAGAAAACTGGTTGCACGGGGCGAGTGTCCCGGTACAATTCTGTACCGGGCTGAGGGGAATAACGGTTTCGGTTATGACCCTGTCTTTTATGTTCCGGAGTGCGGCTGTACCTTTGCACAGCTGACCGCAGAAGAGAAAAATGCGATCTCTCACAGAGCAAGAGCCCTTGCGGTATTGAGAGATTTGCTTTTGAAGGAGAAAACCTATGTTGACAAGTAAACAGAGAGCTGAGCTGCGTGCTCAGGCCAACGACCTTGAGACCACTCTGATGGTGGGCAAGGGCGGTGTTACAGAAAATGTGCTGCTGGAAGCCAAAAACCAGCTGGAAGCCCGTGAATTGGTTAAGGGTAGAGTGCTGGAAACTGCATTTATGACAGCTCGTGAGGTCTGTGACGCAATTTGTGAAGAACTGGGCGCAGACGGTGTACAGTGTGTGGGCTCCAAGTTTGTACTTTACAAGAAGTCTGAAAAGAAGGCCCAGGAAGCAGCCAGACAGGCACGCCTTCTGAAGAAAAAGAATGCGAATCCTGTTCGCCGTGGCGCGCAGGAGCGCCGCCGTCAGGCGAAAGAAGCACGGGAAAAGCGGAATGAGTATTTCCGACAGTCTGCCATCCAGGCTGCCATTGAACGCAGAAACGGTAACAAATAAGAGAGGGATCTCGTTATGGCAAAGATCGGCATTTTCGGCGGCAGCTTCGATCCACCCCATTTAGGTCATATTCTTGCACTGGAGGAATTCCAACGCAAGCTGTCTCTGGATCGGGTAATTGTGATTCCGGCAGGAGAACCGCCTCATAAGCAGCTTGCTTCCTGCGGCGCTTCTGCTGAGCAGCGCCTGCAGATGACGAAGCTGGCAGTGCAGCACCTTCCGTATGCTGAGGTATCCGATTTGGAGCAGCGTCGGGAAGGGAAGAGCTATACTGCGCAAACCGTAGAAGAATTGCGCCTGTGTTATCCTGGGGATGATTTATATCTTCTGATGGGAACAGATATGTTTCTGAGTTTTTCGTCCTGGTTTGAGCCCCGACGCATTACGTCGCAGGCTACCTTGGTTGCGGCTTTCCGCACAGAGGATAAGAACGGTCGTTTGGAAGCGTGCGCTCAGGAACTCCGGCGGGAACTCAATGCGGAGTGTATACTCCTTGAAAATGAATTTCTTCCTTATTCCTCCACCGGAACACGTGCGATGCTGGCTTTTGGCTGCGGATCTGATTTTGTTGCGGAGTCTGTGTTTGCGTATATTCAGCAGCATGATCTCTATTATTCCACTGCCGATCTTAAGTCTTTGGATTTCGATAAACTTCAATCGGTGAGTCTGTCCCTCCATGACCGCAGAAGAGTACCCCATGTGATTGGCTGCAGCGACACTGCACTTGCTCTTGCGCGGCAATACGGTGCGGATCCCGAGCATGCCAGAAGAGCCGGAATTCTTCATGATATTACGAAAGCACTAAATGCCCGAGAGCAGTTGAAATTGTGTGAGTGCTATGGTATAATATTAGATAATTTTTATCGGAAGAACCCCAAACTCCTGCATGCCAAAACCGGAGCTGCGGTGGCTGAGCGGATTTTTGGAGAGTGTGAAGCTGTTTGCCGCGCTATTTGCTGGCATACCACCGGAAAGGCTGATATGTCTTTACTGGAGAAGATCCTCTATCTTGCAGACTATGTAGAGCCAAACCGCAGTTTCGATACTGTGGAACCGTTGAGAAGTCTGACATTTTCAGATATCGACAGTGCTATGGCTTTGGGATTGCAGATGACGATGGAGCAGCTTCGCAACCAGTCACGCCTGATTGATCCCAATTCTATCGCTGCTCTTCGCTTCTATCAAGAAAGGAACCGTCATAATGAAACTATTCGGCAGTCGTAGAGATCATCGCCGCTCAAGCGGTGCGAATCGTTACGAAACGCAATCCCCGTCTTCGAGAGAAGAAGAAATAGACAATTCTCCATCGAAGGCATCAAAAGCAATTCTATATCTGATTGCTTCGGCGTCGATGTTTGTCTTTAGTCTTGTTTTAATCTTCTCTTTGATCAACAAAAGCGGCGCTGCTGTTGAAATTCCCGTGAAGCCGCCTGCGGTACCGTCCTTAAATTATCAAATCAATGTGTCTGCTCCCATTCGGGTGGATACGGATATTGAAATTGAACCCCTGGTCAGCAAATACGGATCTGACCGTATTAATCTTCTCGTCATTGTGCCAAATGACGCTGCAAAGAGTACTGACGCTGTGATCCTCCTAAGCCTGGATATGAAGAGCAGCACGGTATCCATGCTCAGTGTTCCCAGAGATACCTATATTGCCGGTAATTACGAAGATCCCAAGATGCGTCATGTTTATCACTCCGCAGAGGGCGGCAAAAAAGGCGCTGAGGCGGTTATGGAAATGCTTCGCGGCATGATGGGTTTTGCTGCAGATCACTATATCGTTTTGAACAAGGATGCTCTGTCCCTTATGGTTGCGCAATCAGAGGAAGTTCGTTTTACCGTTCCTGAAGAGCCTGCCTACAGCCTTCTTCCCGCAGGGGAAAGAGTTTTTAAGGGCAACGACGCAATGCAGCTGTTCTCCTATAAAAACGACTATACTGATGTGGAGACCGATCCTCCCCGTATTCAGCGTCAGTTTTTGCAGGTTTTGCTCAAGAGCTTTACCGCAGGGGAAGATATGGTAGTTGCTGAGCGAATTACCGCACTCATGCCGACGCTTGTCACCGACCTCAACGAGAAGCAGATGACCTATCTTGCCCTTCTTCTGCAGGATATGGATCTCTATTCTGCTTACAGCCGCGCACTTCCCGGCGGAGAAATTGAAGTTGACGATTTGCTGTATTATCAGGTAGATATTGAGATGGCGGTGGAAATGTTGAACGAGCAGTTCAGCCCTCTGACATCGGAATTAGACGAATTTGATGTAAACTTCCGCCAGCTGACAGGTGATAGCGGCGACGGCGAGTACTCCGATTACGGCTTCAGCGACAGCACCGAAAGCACCGCCTCCGGCGACGATGATGACGACGGTGATTCCGATGATACCACGGATCCCGACGAGACGGAGGATCCGGATGAGACAGAGGATCCTGAGAGTACGGAGGACACTGAAGATACTTCCGAACCGGATGAGACAGAAGCTCCGCCGGAGGAGACCGAGGCTCCCCCACAAGAAAGTACAGAAACTCCTTAGAAAGAAGGGTAACATATGAACACACCGAAAGAAATCGCACTGTGTGCGGCAAAGGCCCTGGATGATCACAAGGGCATCAACATCAAGCTCCTGGAGGTCACCGATGTGACCAGTATCGCAGATCATTTTCTGATTTGCACCGGTAGCTCCAACACCCATGTCAAGACCCTTTGCGACAGCGTGGAAGCTGCAGTGGTTGATCAGCTGCAGGAGACGCTGCTCCACCGTGAAGGCCATAGAGGCGGCACCTGGGTGCTGCTGGATTTCGGTTGCCTTGTGGTGCATGTTTTCACCAATGAGAGCCGTGAATTCTACGATCTGGAGCGCCTTTGGAACGACGCTAAAGAAATTCCGCTGAGCTTTGAGGAGTAAGTAATATGAAGTATGATTTTACTGCCATTGAGGCAAAATGGCAAAAACGTTGGGAAGAGAATAAGCTCTTCCGATCCGAGACCGGCGCTGACAAAGAGAAATTCTATGCGCTGATTGAGTTCCCGTATCCCTCCGGTGTGGGTCTTCATGTAGGCCATGCCCGTCCTTATACTACTATGGACTCCATTGCCCGTAAGCACCGTATGCAGGGGCAGAATGTGCTGTTCCCCATGGGCTATGATGCCTTTGGCCTGCCTACCGAGAACTATGCCATTAAGAACCACATCCATCCTGCTGTGGTCACCGAGAATAATATTAGGACCTTCCGCTCTCAGCTTCAGGCGCTGGGCTACAGCTTTGACTGGGACAGAGAGATTGATACCACCGATCCCAAGTACTTCAAGTGGACCCAGTGGATCTTCCTGCAGATGTACAAGAAGGGCCTTGCATATAAGAGCAAGATGCCCGTCAACTGGTGCACCTCCTGCAAATGTGTTCTTGCCAACGAGGAAGTTGTTGATAATGCCTGCGAGCGCTGCGGCAGCCCTGTGATCCGTAAGGAGCAGAGCCAGTGGATGCTTGCCATTACCAAGTATGCCCAGAGACTTCTGGACGACCTGGATGATGTGGACTTTATCGACCGTGTTAAGCTTCAGCAGAAGAACTGGATCGGCCGCTCTACCGGCGCTCAGGTTCGCTTCGCATCTACCCTTGGTGATGATATCATGATCTTCACCACCCGTCCCGATACCCTCTTTGGCGCAACCTACATGGTGCTCTCTCCCGAGCATGCTCTGGTGTCCAAGTGGATGGATCAGCTGGAAAATGCCGAGGAAGTCAAGGCTTACCAGGCTGAAGCTGCTGCCAAGTCTGATTTTGAACGTACTGAGCTTGCCAAGGATAAGACCGGCGTGATGCTCAAGGGAGTCAAGGGAATCAATCCGGTGAACGGCAAGGAGATCCCCATCTTCATTTCTGACTATGTACTGTCTACCTACGGTACCGGTGCCATTATGGCTGTTCCCGGCCATGATGACCGTGACTGGGATTTTGCCCGGAAGTTCGGCTGCGATATCATTGAAGTTGTTCAGGGTGGCAATGTGGAAGAGGCTGCTTTCACCGATTGCGATACCGGTGTTATGGTGAATTCCGGCTTCCTCAACGGTATGAGCGTGGAAGAAGCCAAGAAAGCGATTATCGAGTTCCTGACAGAGAAGGGAATTGGTGAGGCAAAGGTCAACTTTAAGCTTCGTGACTGGGTTTTCTCCCGTCAGCGTTACTGGGGCGAGCCTATTCCCATTGTCCATTGCCCCAAGTGCGGCACTGTGCCTCTGAAGGAAGAGGATCTGCCGCTGCTTCTGCCTGAGGTTGAGAGCTACGAGCCCACTGATGACGGCAGCTCTCCTTTGGCAAAGATGACCGAATGGGTCAATACCACCTGCCCCTGCTGCGGCGGCGAGGCAAAGCGTGAGACCGATACTATGCCCCAGTGGGCCGGTTCCTCCTGGTACTTCCTGCGCTATATGGATCCCGACAACGATCAGGAACTGGTTTCCAAGGAAGCGGTGAACTATTGGGGACCTGTTGACTGGTATAACGGCGGCATGGAGCACACCACCCTCCACCTGCTTTACAGCCGTTTCTGGCACAAGTTCCTCTACGACATTGGCGTTGTTCCCACCAAGGAGCCTTATGCCAAGCGTACCAGCCATGCCATGATCCTGTGCGAGGGCGGTATCAAGATGTCCAAGTCCCGTGGTAATGTTATTAACCCCACCGATGTCATTGCGGAGTATGGCGCAGATACCATGCGTACCTATATCATCTTCATCGGTGACTTTGAGAAGGCCGCCTCCTGGTCTAAGGATGCCGTGAAGGGCTGTAAGCGTTTCATGGACAAGGTCTGGAATCTTGCTGAAACCGTAAAGGATCATGAGACTGCCTATAGTCCCAAAAACGAGACCATCATTCACAAGACCATTAAGAAGGTTTCCCAGGATATCGATTCTCTCAAGGGCAATACCGCTCTGGCTGCTCTGATGTCCCTGTGCACGCACCTTTCTACCAATGGCTGCAATCAGGCTGAGCTTAAGACGCTGCTGCAGCTGCTGAGCCCCTTTGCTCCTCATATCTGTGACGAGCTCTGGGAGCAGCAGGGCTTTGAAGGCTTCTGCTCCGTTTCTTCCTGGCCTGTCTATGACGAAGCTAAGTGCAAGGACGCGGAGGTTGAGATGGCAGTTCAGGTCAACGGCAAGCTCCGTGGTACCGTTAAGGTATCGGCTGATCTGGATAACGACAGCGTGATCGAAGCTGCTAAGGCTGATGAAAAGGTTGCTCGCTTTATCGAAAAGACCGGCGGAAAGATCATCAAGACCATCGTTGTCAAGAATAAACTGGTCAATCTTATCGTGAAATAATCCTGTGCGGAGGCTGGTGACAGCCTCCGCAACCGATAATTTGTCATTTTTTTAGAAGATTTCAAAAAATTTATAAGATATTGCTTGACATTTTCGAAAACAGACGGTATAATCATACTCGCCGTTTAAGCGGCCCTGAAAGCATCCTGGATTTAGCCGGTTGCATCGGAGGGAGGGAAATCAATGTCTGAAATCCGTGTCAAAGAGAACGAGTCTTTGGAAAGTGCTCTGAAGCGCTTCAAGAGAAGCTGCCAGAAGGACGGCGTCATCGCCGAAGTTAAGAAGAGAGAGCATTATGTCAGCCCCAGTCTCAAGCGGAAGCAGAAGTCCGAAGCTGCTCGCAAGAACAAGAGAAGAGGCTATTGATCTCCCGTATTCTCGAATTTTTAAGCTCCTTGCTTTTGCAAGGAGCTTTTTTATTGCATTTTTATTTTGAATGGGTTAGAATAAAGTTATAGTGATAGAAATGGAGGCGATTGGATGAAGCGTTTATTTGAAAAAGTACTTGTTGCTTTGAAAAATGAAGAAAAGGTGGTTCTCTGTACGATTTTAGCCAGTTCCGGCTCCTCTCCCAGGGGAGCGGGCGCAAGAATGGCAGTTTTTGCTGACGGGAGCATCGCCGGGACTGTGGGTGGCGGAGAGGTTGAGCGTCTGGCCATTCTCGATGCCCGGGAGGTTCTTGAGAAGGGGAATACCAGACTGAAAGCCTTCTGTCTGGCGCCCAATCAGGTGGCCTCCATCGGCATGAATTGCGGAGGTCAGGTGACGATCTATTATCAGCTGCTGACCGGTGCTGATCTTCCAAAGATTGAAAGAATCTACACGGCGCAGGATGAGGATGCCAATACCTGGCTTTATCTGAAGATCATCGAGGGGAAGGTAGAGGCGTTCGAAGTTGTTGATGAAGAAAACGCCATGAAACAGCCGGAGTTATTCTGTCGTCGAGCAGTATTAAAGAATGACAACCCGGTAATATATACGGAGCCGCTGACCAGAGCCGGACGTGTCTACGTATTTGGCGGCGGTCACGTAGGTCAGGCGTTGGTGCCCGTTCTCGCCAATCTTGGATTCCGGGTTACTGTATATGATAACCGAAAAGAATTGGCAGACAGATCCCATTTTCCTCAGGCTTCTCAGGTGATTTACGGTCCTTATGAGGATATCGCTCCTCGGGTAAAACTCTCAGAGCATGATTATGTTGTAATCATGACACCTGCGCACCAGGGTGATTATGCGATTTTGGAACAGGTTCTACGCTATAAGACCTCCTATGTGGGCTGTATTGGCAGCCGTCATAAGATCGCCCGTACTCAGGCGCTGCTGCGGGAAGCCGGTATCTCTGAGGAGGCCATTGCTTCCGTACATTCGCCCATCGGACTTCCCATTGGCGCAGAAACTCCTGCGGAAATTGCCATCAGTATTGCAGCGCAACTGATCCGGCATCGGGCAGAGCATTCGTAAAAAACCATATCCCGCACCGAAACGGTGCGGGATATTCCTTATCTTTTCGATTTTGAGAGCTTCCGAAGCTTGTATAGCTCTTCTGTGGCAAGACGTGTCTTTGCAACATAGTCGTTGCCGTCTTTGGGGAAGCAGTAATACTGCAGATCACTTTTTCCGATACTGATCATATCTCCCAGTTCATACCAATAGAAGTCCGAATAAAGGCTGTAGGAGGCATCCGGACTTTGTTTATAATCCAGCATACCATCGCAGCCGGTCAGATGAAAGCCATTGTGATCATGGTATAATTGTCCGCTGCCCACATGATAAATCGCCTTGGTGTTGCGGAGCACATAAATCTCTACCGGAACATTCAGCTGATAGCGCTGTTCTTCCAGCTCTTTACGCACACAGCTTCGCTCCCATTCATACCAATCGGGGATATGGGGGAATTCGGTTTCTCCGGAATTGGCCTGAAGATATCCCTCCTGGGTAAGCGTGTAGCTTACGCCGCAATGATTGCAGCGGATGCTGTCGTCTTTGCCCAGCATTTTTCCTTCTGTACGGCATCGTGGGCATTTGAACAGGGCGCGGTTCAGGCTGTCCGCTCGGAATCCCTCCTTGACCAGAAGCTTTTCCTGCTGCTGCCATCTGAAATGGTCAAAGGTGAAGCAGCGACCAAGAATCTCGTTCAGCTCTTTGGATGATTTTTCGGCAATTTCTTCGGGGGAGAGAAGGTACTCAACGTCAGCAGAGACATTGACTTTTCTCTTTTTTAAGCTGTTGTACAGCGGCTGTAAATGGAAAGCGCCGTAGGTTCTCACAAAGATCACCGGTACATTCAGCAGCTTCAGGAGCTTTCCTACGCTCTCCGGCAGTGGCGTTGCAGTGCCGTCGAAGGAATAGCTGGCCTCCGGATACATCAATACGGAGCTCTTAAGCTCCGTCACGGTATATACAAGATTACGCACAAGGGAGTAATCTGTCACAAATTTTGCGGTGGGAATACAACCGAGAAGGCGCATCAGCAGTTTTTTGCCCACAAATCCGTCTGTAGTTGTAACAATATTCATGGATCTGGGGAAAAAAATACGGTAGGCGATTTTGAAGTCAATAAAGCTGGAGTGGTTCATCAGGATCAGACAGGGCTCGTTACTCTTCAGACGCTCCATTCCGATTTTGTTACATTTGAAGTTGACCTTCATCAGCTCCGGAATAGATAGAAGACGGATCAGACCTCGCAGCAGCCACATAGGCTTGCGGGGCTTAAACCGCTTTTCCCTGGGCAAAGCCAAAACCTTGTCATAAGAGAGCTCTTTTACCTTGATTTTCATACTTTTCGCCACCTTTTCTTCGTATAAAACCATTATACCATAATAGGTGGCTCTGTACAAGGTG
>JAZNVK010000271.1:0-3361 GCA_045592805.1 Faecousia sp. | reverse complement strand
CATGCCGCCGTTGATGGGCTGGGCGATGCGCACATTTTCTGCGCCAACGCGGTTCATCCACGTAAAGGGCGTGGAGGGGAAGGAGAGACCGGACATGACCACATTGGCATTATCTTTCAGCTGAATGCCTGCGGAGAACACGTTGAGAATAGTGGAGGCCGCGCCGCCGAAGAAGATCTCCTCGGGCTCTGCGTTGAACATCTGGGCGACCGTTGCGCGCATGGCATCGGCGTGTGCCCAAGCGCCCGTCACATTGGCGATGCCAAAGGCGTTCTCGTAGCGGTCGTTGATGTACTTCACCATAGCATCCTTGGCGTTCTTGCAAATGAGGCCAGAGGAAGAGGTGTCCAAATAGGCGAGGCGCTCGGTGATAGGGAACTGCTCCTGTCTTACTTTTTCAAACTTAGTCATATTGCCCTCCGGTTGTGTTAATCTTAGTAGGGACAGCGCTCAGTCGCCTTTGGCGAAGGCGTGGAAATCAAATAGGGAATATTTCAGCAGATTTCCAAGGATGATGGAGAACTCCTCTTCCGTTACCTGAGGATTGTCAAAGAGAAGGTGGGTATACAGCGCAATCAATCCAGAGGCAAACAATGTGCAAGCAATACCTGCGCCCCGAGCGTCACCTTTTTCCGCCCAAAATCGACCTAGAAAACTGCGTTCGATATCCTTTCGCCATTTGTAGGTGAAGCGCGGGTCGCCGTGTTTGCCCAGCAGGGCCTTGAAGACATCAGCATTTTCATTCAAAAAACGGACGGTTTCGTATGCGTTGGGCAGGGGCTTTCCGGCTTTGACCAGTTCCAAATCGCACTGATCCAGCTCCAGATTGATCCCCCACAGGATGCTGAGCAGTTCATCCTCCACCGACTCCAAAACCTGATATTTGTCTCCGAAGTACAGGTAGAAGGTGGAGCGGGAGATGTTACATTCTTTGCAAAGGGCGTTAATGGTAATGTTGTTAATGCCGTTTTGGGCATAAAGCTCCATAAAAACATTCCGAATATGGCGAACGGTTTCCTGTTTGTTGAACTCGTGTCTGCTGCCCATGTGGGAATGCCCCCTTTCCTCTATGTAAAAATATTGTACTACATGTAGTACGATAGCGCAAGAGAGGGGCAAAAAAATACTGGACAAATGGGATGTAAATGTCCAAAAACATAACAAACTTGGTGGTAAATGTGCAGAAAGAGAACAAACACCTTCGTTACGCACTTCACAAAGTATCTCCTGTTTTATAAAGTATGGTTGTAAACAACAGCAGCGGCGATACCAACATAAAAAACAGGAGGAGAACAAATGAAAATCATCAACACAGATGTCGCAGTTATGGGCAGCGGCGTAGCCGGACTGGGTGCTGCCTATAAATTGGCTAAGGCTGGCGTGAAAGTCCATGTCTTTGAGAAGTACCCCGCGCAGGGCGGTGCAGTGTCTAACTGCCCCATGTGCTTCTGCTCTACTCCCGACACCCCTGAGGCACAGAAGAGCGCCTTCGAGGTGCTGGCTCGCTTCTCCAACTACACGGCAAATATGGGTCTCATCAGCAAGGTGGTCAAGGCCTCTTCTGAGCTGCCCGAAATCGTCTTGAACGAGTGCAAGATCGAAACTATGATCAAGGTGCCCCGTGATCCCGCCGATTACGGCAATCAGCGCGGCTACACCATGGGTCACGCCAACGGCTTGGATGTTGGTGACATCTACTTCATCAAGGGTCGCGGTCAGGGTCACGCTTTCGCGCTGGTGAACCTGCGCCTGCGCTTCATGCTGGAGAAGATGGGCGTGGAGTTCCACTTCTCCACTCCCATTAAGGAGATCGTCCGCAATGACAGCGGTGTCGTGACCGGCGCTGTTGCCTACGAAAAGGACGGCACTGAGGTGCAGATCAACTGCAAGGCAGTGGTGGTTGCTTCCGGCGGTATCACCGGCAACATCCCCATGATGAAGGAAGAGGGCGTTATCAAGACCTCCAAGTATGAAGAGGTTTATAAGGACGGCTATCTGGTGAACATCACCTTCCCCGATAGCTGCCAGGACGGCGACGGTCAGAAGGCTGTGTGGGCCGTGGGCGGCAAGAAGGGCGGCATCTGCATCAGCGCCGATCCTCAGGTCCCCAATCCCGGTGTCCGTATTGGCCCCAACACTCCCTGGCTGGCAGCAAACCAGACCAAGGTGGTCACCGATATGCCTTACCTCCGCGTCAACGAGCTGGGTAAGCGCTTCATCAATGAGGAGATGGCCAGCAACCACACCGCTATGTCCTCTGCCGCTGTCCGCAATAACCCCAACATGGCCTACTATCTCATCTTCGACGAGGATACCGCCAAGAAGCTGGCTGAGTCTGTGGAAGAGGGCTATGTCTACTTCATCTTCCAGGGTGCCAAGGTGGAGCATCTCCGTGAGCAGATGGATGGCGCTATCGCCAAGGGCAACAAGCATATGTGCCACTTCGACACCATCCATGAGGTCTGCGAGTACATGGATATCGATGAGGCAGGCTTGAGAAAGACCATCGCCAAGTATAACCACGCTGCCGAGATCGGCTATGACGCTGATTTCCACACCAATCCCAAGTACATCCGTCCCGTCCGCGAGGAGAGCGGTCACATCTATTGCTATCGCATTATGCCCGGCGGCTACGATACCTTGGGCGGCATTCTCGTGGATGAGAATACCAATGTTCTGGACGAGAACAACATGCCCATCGAGGGCCTCTATTCCGCAGGCGATATGGCAGTGGGTTCCATCTACGGTGATACCCCCGCCAATGCTGGTGGTACTGTGTACGGCGCAATGAGCCTTGGCCTTGTTGCCGGTGAAGCTGTGGCTGCTTTCGTGAAAGGAGAGAACTGATTATGAAGATCCAACTGGCTGATTACTGCATCCGCTGCGGTCTGTGCGAGGACCTGTATCCCGATATTTTCAAGCGCAACTATGAGACCCACTCTATGGATGTTCTCTTTGATGAGATTCCCGCTGAGCTGGAAGAGCGTGTGAAGGCTGCTGCCGCCGACTGTGCCGTGGCCGCCATCAAAATCGTCCGTGATTAAGGGAGGTCTTGTCATGGCTGAACGAGTAAAAGTGGCTCCTAATGCAAAGGAAAAGAGCTATTACAAGTATTATGAGCGCACCATGCTGCCGGTGCCCGAGGAAAAGCTTCCGATCCTGAAGAACCCCTACGGTAAGCTGGGTGAAGGCATGGAGATCGATGAGCGTAACCACCTGTTCGACAAGAAGATCGAAAAGGGTGAAGTGGGTATCTTCCCCCTGAAGGCCGGCGGCTACTGTGTGGCCAACACCACCAAGTATAAGGGTGTGACCGGTGAGATGCTCCAGTGGTGGTTCGGCTGGCACGCCACCGATCCCC
>JAZNVK010000270.1:0-3693 GCA_045592805.1 Faecousia sp. | reverse complement strand
CGAACCCTTGGCTATACTGTTGTACATATTCTATCATAAACTTCTTGACTTGTCAACAATTTCCGAAAAATTTTTTTATCATTTAGAAAATTTTAGAAAAAAAACGACCCGTCCGCTATGGACGAGCCGTTCCTCTTTTTTGTTTTTAGTTCTTCTTCAAGAAATCAAGCAATGCAAGAATACCCTGAATCAAGAAAATAACACCAACGATAATGCAAATAAAGACAGAACTGCAAAAAGTACGGATTGCCGGCCCAAAAAGCCCGTGGCAATCCGTTTATTTTTCGCAATTTGACGATTTACTTTAGTGCAGAACTGTGTTAAACTATTAGGAAATACGAAATCTCACCGGGAGGTTTTCAATATGGTAGAAATGATTAAAAAAGGTGCCTATCTGCTGGACGGCAAGCCCGTCTGGGCCGAGGATGCCACTGGCGTGGAAAGCCCCATGGCGGCTCGGGAAAAGACCATGGCCTATTCCATTTTCCGCAGTCACAACAAGTCCGATGACCCGGAGAAACTGCGGCTGAAGTTTGACGCCCTTATTTCCCACGATATCACCTTCGTGGGCATCATCCAGACTGCCAAGGCCTCGGGCCTCCGGCAGTTCCCCATTCCCTATGCCATGACCAACTGCCACAACAGCCTCTGCGCCGTTGGCGGCACCATCAACGAAGACGACCATGCCTTCGGCCTGTCTGCCGCCAGAAAGTACGGCGGTATCTATGTTCCTGCCAATCAGGCTGTCATCCACCAGTACGCCAGAGAGCGGCTGGCCGGCTGCGGCAAGATGATCCTCGGCTCCGACTCCCATACCCGCTACGGCGCTTACGGCTGCATGGGTGTCGGCGAAGGCGGCGGCGAACTGGTCAAGCAGTTGCTGGAAAACACCTACGACGTGGCCGCACCCGAAGTGGTCATGGTATACCTGGAAGGCACGCCCAGAAAGGGCGTCGGCCCTCAGGACGTGGCCATTGCATTGGTGGCTGCCACTTTCCCCAAGGCGGATGTGAAGAACAAAGTACTGGAATTCGTCGGCCCCGGCGTGAAAAACCTGTCCTGCGACTACCGCATCGGCATCGATGTCATGACCACGGAAACTTCCTGCCTGACCTCCATCTGGCAGACGGATGACAAGGTCAAGGCCTACTATGAAACCATCGGCAGACCGGAAGCATACAAAGAATTGAAGCCGGAAAACGGCGCCTACTACGACTCCGTTGTAAAAATCGACCTGAGCAAGGTAGAGTGCATGATCGCCCTGCCGTTCCACCCCTCCATCGCCTATACCATCCACGATCTCCAGTCCCGTCCCCAGGAGATCTTTGCAGAGGTGGAAGCCGCCTGCAACAAGCAGTTGCAAGGCAAGGTCACCATGGATCTGCAGCGGAACATCGTAAACGGCAAGGTCACCTGCGATCAGGGCGTCATCGTAGGCTGCTCCGGCGGTATGTATGAAAACATCATGGAGGCGGCAGCCATCCTGAAGGACGGCTCCATCGGCAACGGCTATTTCGATATGTCCGTCTACCCTTCCTCCACGCCCATTTCTCTGGCACTGACCAAGAACGGCGCAGCGGCAACCCTGATGGAAGCCGGCTGCGTCATGAAGCCGGCCTTCTGCGGACCCTGCTTCGGCGCCGGCGATACCCCTGCCAACAACGCATTGTCTATCCGCCATGCCACCAGAAACTTCGCCAACCGGGAAGGCTCCAAGCCGGCCAACGGTCAGATCTCTGCCGTTGCACTGATGGATGCCCGTTCCATTGCCGCCACGGCAAGAAACGGCGGTGTCCTGACGGCTGCCACGGATATCGACTACGACCTGCCCGCCGAAGAAGAACTGGTTTACCATTTCGATGGCGGTGTCTATGAAAAGCGGTGCTATGAAGGCTTCGGCAAGGCCGATCCCACAGCAGAACTGCGCTACGGTCCCAATATCAAGGACTGGCCCCAGATGCCCAAGCTGAACGAAGATTTGCTTGTGAAGCTCTGTGCTGTCATCCATGATCCGGTGACCACCACCGATGAGCTGATTCCCTCCGGTGAGACATCTTCCTACCGCTCCAACCCCATCGGTCTCAGCGAATTTGCCCTGAGCCGCCGGGAGCCGGAGTATGTGGGCAGAAGCAAGGCCGTCCGTGATGGCGGTATCAACGAAGAAGTGCTGGAAGTGCTGGCAAAGGTCGGCGGCGATGCCGCCAAGACCTCTGTGGGCTCCTGCATCTATGCCAACCGCCCCGGCGACGGCTCTGCCAGAGAACAGGCGGCCTCCTGCCAGAAGGTGCTGGGCGGCTTCGCCAACATCTGTCAGGAATATGCCACCAAGCGCTATCGCTCCAACTGCATCAACTGGGGCATGACCCCCTTCACCCTCCCCGAGGGCACGGAATTTGAATATGCCGTGGGAGATTGGGTCTATGTTCCCGGTTTGAAGGCTGCCATCGCCGCAGGAAAGGAAGAACTTGATGCCAAGGTTGTTACCAAGGATGGCGTCAAGGGACTGAAGCTTCTGTGCAGGGGTCTGACGGAAAATGACCGCCTCATCCTGCAGGAAGGCTGTCTCATGAACTACTATGCCGCCGGCTACGGGAAATAAGAGGTGTAACCATGGAAAAAATCAAAATGACCACCCCCCTGGTGGAGATGGACGGCGATGAGATGACCCGAATCCTCTGGGCCCTCATCAAGGAAAAGCTCATTCTCCCCTTTGTGGATCTGAAAACGGAATATTACGATCTGGGTCTTCTGCACCGCAATGAGACCCAGGATCAGGTGACGGTGGATGCCGCCAACGCCACCAAGAAATATGGCGTAGCAGTCAAGTGCGCCACTATCACCCCAAACAAGCAGCGCATGGAGGAATATCCCCAGCTGACCCAGATGTGGAAAAGCCCCAACGGCACCATCCGCTCCATTCTTGATGGCACCGTGTTCCGCGCTCCCATCTGCATCAATGCCATCAAGCCTGTGGTGAAGAACTGGGAAAAGCCCATCACCATCGCCCGTCATGCCTACGGCGACGTCTATAAGTCCGTGGATATGTACACGGAACAGCCCGGCACCTGCACCATGACCTTTGTGGGCGAAAACGGCGAACAGCAGGAAGTGGTGGTGCAGAAGGTGGATGGTCCCGCCGTCTGGCAGGGCGCCCATAATAAGGACAGTTCCATCCGCTCCTTCGCTCAGGCCTGCTTCCAGTATGCCGTGGATACCAAACAGGATCTGTGGTTCTCCACCAAGGATACCATTGCCAAGGTCTATGACGGTCGCTTCAAGGCGATTTTCGAGGAAGAATTTGAGGCCTATAAGGCAAAGTTCGAGGAACTGGGCATCACTTATTTCTATACCCTCATCGACGATGCCGTTGCCCGTGTCATCCGCTCTAAGGGCGGCTTCATCTGGGCCTGCAAGAACTATGACGGCGATGTGATGAGCGATATGGTGTCCACCGCCTTCGGTTCGCTGGCCATGATGACCTCCGTGCTGGTCTCTCCCGACGGCAACTACGAGTACGAGGCCGCCCACGGCACCGTCACCCGCCACTACTACAAGCACCTGAAGGGTGAAAAGACCTCCACCAACTCCATTGCCACCATTTTCGCCTGGTCCGGTGCGCTGAAGAAGCGAGGTCAGCTGGATGGTCTGGAGGATCTGGTGACTTTCGGCGAAAAACTGGAAGCGGCCTGTTTC
>JAZNVK010000269.1:0-6312 GCA_045592805.1 Faecousia sp. | reverse complement strand
TCCGCTTTTATGTGTTCCTCTGTGTAATATTTCAGCCACGGCTTATCAATGGATGGATAGCTTGTCATTGTTTTCTCTTGCGTCATAAGCTCTGTCTCCTTTACGTCCTCTCTCTTAGTTTCCTCTTGCATCATAATCTCTGTCTCCTTTCATCTTTACGAAAAACCTATATTTCGCCATTATCCATATTATTGCACAAATCGGAGAAAATTTCAATAGAAAAAAGAAAAGAGGAAGGTCTTGCACCCTCCTCATCTCTCTTTTTCATTCTCGAAATTACTTCGCCTCAGCGGCAGGAAGAACCTCGCGGCCATTGTAGGTACCGCAATTCTTGCAAGCTCTGTGGGGCAGACGAGCCTCGCCACACTTGGGGCAAGCAACGACGCCGGGCACGGAGAGCTTCCAATGAGAGCTACGTCTCTTATCCCGTCTCGCCTTGGAAACCTTACACTTCGGAACAGCCATGAATGACACCTCCTTGGTCAGATGCTAAAAATTTTACTTATCCTTCAACAGCTGCCCAAGGACAGCCAAACGGGGATCAGCTTCGGGGCGACATGCGCAGTCGCCATGGTTCAAATTCCTGCCGCAGCGGAAGCACAGACCCTTGCAGTCCGGCTTGCACAGCAGCTTGGAATCCATGTTCAGCACGAATGCAGTGGTTAGGATCTCGTCTAAGTCCGCCTTGTCATTCTCCAGCAGGAAGGTCCAGATATCCGCCTCGTCCTCGTTCTCCAGCTCGGTAGTGAGGACAGCCTGAATATCAAAGGAAACCGGCCGGGTAAAGGAGTCGCAGCAGCGATCACAGACCCCGTGCAGGGTGGTCTGAAGCAGAGCCTTCAGGATCAGGACACCGGCGGTATTCTTCACAGAGCCCACCGCCGTGACCTTCTCGGTCACAGGGCAGCTGTTGCCAAAGGCAAGCTCCGCAAGATCCAGCTCCGTCTCAAAGGGAATGGAGCTATCCGGTGTTTCAATGATCTTAGAAAGGCTTAAGAGCATAGTGATCCCCTGTTTCATAGTCGTGCGGAAACTATTATAACGTCAAGATGGGCATTTGTCAAATAGTTTTTTGTAATTTTTAGAGAAAAAAACCTTGACTTTTCCATAATTCTGCCACATAGTATGGGTATAGCCCAAAGGATCGGGAGGTTAAGCCCTTGAAAGAGCTGAAAATCGGAAAAAATGATGCAGGGCAGCGGCTGGATCGCTTTCTTGCCAAGGCCGTTCCCCTGCTGCCTGCTTCTCTGGCACAGAAATATATCCGCCTGAAGCGGATCAAGCGGAACAATCAAAGAGTGGCACGGGACGACCGTCTGAATGAAGGCGATGTGCTGCAATTATATATCAACGATGAGTTCTTCGACACGCCCAAAGAGGAGAATGCATATCTGACCGTGACCGCACCCAAGCTGAATATTGTCTACGAAGACGAGCATATTCTTCTGGTGGACAAGAAGCCGGGTACGGCGGTACATCCCCACGACGGTGCAGAGTATGGCAAGACCCTCATTGACCATATTCAAGCCTATCTCTATGCCAAGCGGGAATGGCGTCCCCGGGAGGAGAATGCCTTTACCCCCGCCCTGTGCAATCGCATCGACCGCAACACCGGCGGCATCGTCATTGCCGCCAAGACCGCCGAGGCACTGCGGGTCATGAACCAGAAGATCAAGGACCGTGAGCTGGACAAGCGATATCTTGCCATTGTGGAAGGGACACCCAAGCCCCCAAAGGGTGCTTTGAAGAGCTATCTCTTCAAGGATGCGGCGAAAAATCGGGTCTTTGTGACCCAAACGCCTCAGAAGGGCAGCAAGTCCTGCGAGACCCGTTACGAGGTACTCAAGAGCAAAAACGGCCTGTCCCTGGTGGAGTGTGAGCTGATCACCGGCCGCACCCATCAGATCCGCGCCCAGTTCGCCTACGCAGGCCATCCCCTGCTGGGAGACGGCAAGTACGGCAAGCTGGACAAACGTTTCGACCGCCGCTACCAGGCGCTCTACTCCTACAAGCTGACCTTCCGCTTCACCACCGGGGCCGGAAGTCTGGAATACCTGAACGGCAAGAGCTTCCAAGTGGAGAAGGTAGATTTTGTGCAGGAATATTTTGGAGTATAAATCAGATTGGCAGCCCGTTTTCCGGGCTGCCGTTTTTTATTTGGACAGTTCGCCGTATACGGCCATAAGATGGGCATCGTCAAAGGGGCGGTCGGTGGTGCAGCCCAGGTAATCCTTTCCCAGGAGGTCAAAGATATTCCCACGGAAATTCAGCTCCGGGAGCTTACCTGCCAGCTTGCCCTCGTGGAGCAGATAGGCCGTCTGGATCGGGGTGGCATAGTCACCGGCAGCGGTGATATCACCACCGGAGGCCATGGCAACATAGATGGCATCCTGTCCTTCCAGAATTTGTTCCAGAGTGCCCGTAGGCTTCACGGACAGTACGGCTCCGGCATCCAGACAGGGTACATCGTCATAATCGCCGCCGGCGCAGGCTGTATTCTCCGCCTCGTACTCGGCAGCATACTTCTTATCCGCAACACCACGCAGAAGGACGCCATTTTCTATGAGGGAAAGACGGTCATCGGGCAGTGTCATGCCCTCGGCATCGAAGAAGGCACTGAAGGTATCGGATTTTCGGGAGGCCATCAGGCCGAACTCCGAAGAGAACAGCTTCTCCCCTTCCCTGCCGCTGAGCAGCGATGCGCCTTTTTTCAGCTTCTGGGCATCCAGATAGTCCGCCAGAATATCGCTTGCCATATCGCTTCGCATCAGCACAGGCAGGCGACCTGCAGGCAGCTCTACGGTTTCATTGTGGGCAGACAGGATCTGACGGGCATGGCGCAATACCGCCTGTAAATCAAATTCCCGCCCCATCCAGGCGATCACGGTGTCATAGACATTGGCAGAACGCTCCTCTTTCACCACCAGGATCACCATAATATGGCGCTGCACATCCTCCAGACATAGTCCCAAATCATTTTTCAAAAGGATCGTCACCTCATCGGCATACACCTTGTTAGATAGGACATATTCCGGGTATTCTTTCCGTAGGGTATCCAGGAGCTGCTCTGTTTTGGCGATCAGTTCCTGATCCTCCGTGGGCTTACCCAGCTCACGCATCCGCACAGCGCCCTCACAGGGTGCATAGGGATAGGGTACACCGGCTGAAAGCGCCGCTTCTGCCTTCTCCCAGGTGGCATCGGTGGGCTCGCCCAGGATGCCTGCAATACCGATGCAGCCGTCGGAATAGACACGGCAGGCGGTCTTTGTAATATTCTTTTTGCGCACGGAGTCCAACATGGAATTGGTAATATTCAGTGCGGTCTCCCGTAACTTGATCTGATAAAGCTCCTTGACCATCTTCGCTGCCTCCTTACTGCACATGGATGTCCCGCACACGGAGATACGGGCCGCCGTCGGATATCCGCAGAGGGTACTGCTCCATCTTGCCGCAGCCGCCGAAAGCAGAGTGTTCAAACTCCGTTTCTGCCGTTGCGCCGTCGATCTTGTGAAGGGTCTCCATCACATTGCCGGAGATCACACTGACCCGCAGAGGCTCAGCAATCTTTCCATCCCGAATACGGTATGCACGGGCGGGGGCAATGGTGAAGGTAGACATACCGGAGCCGTGGTTATAGTCCGGAATATAGATACCGCCCTCAGCGCCTTTCAGCAGCTCCTCGAAGGTATCGCTGCCGCCGCCGATGTAGGTAGCGGTCATACGCACAATGGGCTCATAGCCGAAATCTATGGCTCTGGCATTGCCTGTGGGCGCTTCATTCAAGGCTGCCGCAGTAGCTGCAGAGTGAAGTCTGCCCATGAGAATACCGTTCTTGATCAAATAGGTCTCCGTAGCTTTGGTTCCCTCGTCATCGTAGGGGCAGTAACCGGAACCGGCAGGAATACCGGAGTCAATGATATTCAGACCCTCCCAGCCAACCTTGGTGCCGATGGCCCACTCCCGACGCATGGTCTCGGAGCCCAGCATAAAGTCCGCCTCGCTCTTGTGGCCAAAACTCTCGTGGGCGAAGACACCGGCTACCACGGGAGACAGTACGCAGGTGTAGATCCCCGGCTCCACAGGCACGGCATTTTTTGCATAGTCCAAGTCGGTGGCAATGCCTGCACGGAGCTTCTCCTGTTGATTTTTCATCTCGTCAAAGGTCTGGCCGTAGAGCCGCTGGCTGTTATTGTAAGGGCTGTCGCCGGCGGTGATGGTGTAGCCCAGCAGCAGTCCGGCATGCTGATAGTCGTAGGTAATATCCGCACCCAGAGAGGAGACAAAATGGCGCAGAGTATGCTTGTCCTCGTAACGGGCACGGGAAACGCTGATCTCCTCCACCTCCTCCAAAAGGGGCAGATAGGACTCCACCAGCGCCCGTTTCTCCTCATTGGGGATGCGGCGCAGATCCGTATAGCCAAAGCGCAGGACGCTGTCCCGATGCACCTGGAAGCGGCTGACCACAGGGTCGCTGAGAATATCGCCGTTGGGCTGCGCCATGGCAGCCAAAGCGTCCAGTTCCTCCTGAAGCTGCTCCAGGGCAGTGGTGGCGCAGTAATACCAGCGTTTTCCGTCATAGACCCGAAGGAAAGCACCTGCGGTGGAGCTCTCTTTGTTCTGCCGCAGTTTACCGTTCTCATAGGCCAGGACGGTTTCGGTCACTTCCTCCATACGCACATCGGCATAGAGATCCTTAGGAAAATTCAGCATAGATCTGCCTCCTTTTTCTTTGCGTTTCGGGTGTAGAGCGTGAAGAGCAGGTTGCCCAGCAGGATCAAAACAGAAATAATCTGAGAGGTAGACAGACCAAAGAGGAAGCCACGATAGTCGTCTCCACGGAAGAATTCCAGAACAAAACGATAAATAGGATAAATCAGCAAATAAAGCTGCAAAAGCTTTCCTTTTACCCTTCCCTTTTGCAGCAAATAGAGCAGAAGGAAAAACAGGCCAAAATTCAAGCTCATCTCTACCAGCTGAATGGGAAAACGGCTGACACCGTTTGCTGCCGCATAGGGTGCATAATGATAGACGAAGCCCACCTTGCACTCCACTCCATAGCAGCAGCCCGTAAGGAAGCAGCCTAATCTTCCAATGCCATGAAACAGTGGAATGCCCACTGCGCTGAGATCCGCATAGGACTTCATATCCAGTTTTTTCAGTTTCAGATACAGCCATCCCGTGAGCATACCGCCCAAGAGGCTGCCGTAGTATACGCCGCCACCAAACAACTTGGAAATACGGTCGAGCCGCTCTGATTGCGCCAAAGTATTCCACAGGTCAAGCAGCTCCTGTAAGTCAGAGAGATTCGTCAGACAATACAGGATTTTTGCGCCGATGATGCCGCCGAACGCAGCGCAAAGCAGCATAAAAATTGCTTCCACATCGTTTGCTCCATATCTCGGAGCAGTGAAGTATAGAAAAAAGAACACCACCACTACACCCACAATCGCACAGATCATGTATGCAGAGAGTTCTCGCTCAAAAACTGTAAAGTTGGGGATCATAGTACCTCCAAATAACAACACGGGGCAAAAGAGGCAGACCTCTTTTGCCCCGCTGAAAAAGCATGGCTATATTAGGACAGGCAAGCAGTCCAAGCCAGAACGGCAATAGCAACACCAATGATGCTCAGAACCAGACCTGCAACAGCAACGCCCTTGCCCTGACCATTGTTTCTGTTTGCCTTGCCCATGCCGAGAGCGCCGAACAGAATACCCAGAACGCCGAGGCCGATGCCGACCCAGTTTACGAAAGGAATCCAGCACAGCACTACGCAAATAATGCCAAGAACCAATGCAGCAACACCCATGATTGTACCTCCTTTTTTATTCTTGATTGACATATCAATATGTCTGCCACAGGTGGATTATACCAAAAATGTATTCCTCTGTCAATCGTTTTGTTTTTAATTACGACAGCTTCTGAAGGGATTAGACATGCTCCATCAGCCATTGACGGATGGCTTCCCTGCCCTCTTCGCTCATGGGGAAGGTGGCAGAAACCTCGATCTCGCTAAGCTCATAGCACAATTGACCGTGCCAGAGCTCTGCAAAGATACTGCTCTCCGCCAAATTCACTTCCTTCTTCGTCAAGGCAACCAGCTTCGGCTCGATGCGATAACGGAGCAGGCCATGGCTGCCGGTGAAGGTATTGCCGTTGACAAAGCTCAGAAGCGTAGGAAGATAGTATTCTTCCATGGTCTTACTCCGCCATCAGTGCTTCCATCTCGCCCAGCAGCTCATTAAACAGCTCCAGTGCCTGCTCCACAGGGGCGGTGGTGGACATATCCACACCTGCGCCCTTCAGCAGGTC
>JAZNVK010000268.1:0-5573 GCA_045592805.1 Faecousia sp. | reverse complement strand
AGTTGATCAGAGAAATTCCCACCACGAAGAACGCATAGGCAATCACGCCCACATAGTTCCAGCCGTGGTCACCGTCCGACCAAACCGGCAAGCCCAAAAGTGCAAAGAGCTGCAGCCCCTTCCAAGCAAAAGCCGCACCGGCGGCAATCCATACGACCGCAAGACCCCAGCGGACAAGGCGCTGCTTCCGGCTTAATTCCGCACGCATTTCCGTCACCCCTTCTCCTTAATACTCCGGAGCATTGGGCGTGCGGCGATAGAGGATGGGCTTTCCCTCGGCATCCACCAGCACCGTCATACCGGCGGCATAGCCGCTGGCATGGAAGAAATACTGTACACCGGTCTGGGTATCCACCCAGATCTCACTGCCGGAGAAAGCGCCGTCCGTATGGATGCGCAGGAAACGCTTTTCGTTCTTTGCCACAGGGATGTTTCTCCTTTCTTATTCTGTAACGTTGACTTCTGCCGGCTCTACGAAGAGCTTGACGCCTTCAATGCGCTTGACGCGAACCACCGTTCCGGCTTCGATCCCCTTGTCGCTTTCGCTGCGGGCGGTCCAGGTCAGGCCGGAGAGCTTGACGGCACCAAGGCCACGGAGATTGTCAATGGACTCGGTGACGATGGCCAGCTTGCCGATGTTGGCCGGGGCATTGGTTTGGATCTTCCTGGGCTGGTGGTATTTCTTCAGCAGGGGGCGGAAGCTGATCAGCAGGAGGGCGGACACCACAATGAACAGTGTCACCTGCAGCCAGATCTCGGCACCCAGCAGAGCGGCGATCAGGGCAGCCAGGCTGCCGCCGACGAACCAGATGGATACCAGGGTCACAGTGGATGCCTCCACGATTGCAAAAACGATCAATACACCCAGCCAGACCCATGCCATTTCAGGCATTGCGCTCACCTCCTTCGGGTAAAATAATCAAGAGTGGCTCTCTTTATGCTTCCATTATAGCAAAGTTCTGCGAAAAAAGAGGGGCAAGTCCCCGATCTTTTGAGAAAAAACGTAGAAAGTCCCCGACTTTTTTCGACAATTCTTGCAATCTGCGCATTTTGACAGTATAATAGAGAGGATCAGAAAAGGAGAGAGACCTATGGCAGAAAACCCCTACCGCAAAGCCCGAAAACAGGCTGCAGAGAAAAATTCCCTGCTGAACAATTCCGAGAGCGCCCAGGACATTGTCCACATTGAGCGCACACGGCTCATCGCCATCGAGAAGGATCAGAAGACCCCCTACCCCGAGGAGGTGGTCTCCATGGCGGAGGTGTACCATGCACCGGAGCTCTGCGACCAATACTGCACCGGTCAGTGCCCCATCGGCAAGGATCGCAAGCCCCTGCTCTACGAGGACTTGAATCAAATCTCCGCCCAGCTCATGTCGTCCTTATACTTCCTGCAAAGCGCCAACGATCTGGTCTTCAGCATTTTGGAGGACGGCAAGGTGGCGCAGGAGGAACGGGAGGCCTTCCGCAAGGTGCTGCAGCTGCTGGATAAGGTCTCGTACGGCGCCCAGTCCCTAAAACTCTGGGCGAAGAAAAACGGTTTGGATTAGGAGAAACCCATGGAAAAACTGAAAATGGCGGTGCCCTGCCTCTTTGGCCTGGAGGGTCTGGTAGGCGAGGAGCTGCGCCGTATGCATATGGAAAATGTAAAGGTGGAGGATCGCCGTGTGTTTTTTGAGGGCGATTTTCTGGATATGGCAAGAGCCAACCTGCGCCTGCGCATGGGAGAACGGGTGATGATCCTGCTGGCTCGCTTCCCGGTGGAGAGCTTTGAGGATCTGTACCAGGGCGTGAAGGCCATTCCCTTGGAGCGCTTCATCCCCAGGGAGGGCGCTTTCCCCGTGAAGGGCTACAGCCTGGACAGCAAGCTCCACTCCGTCCCCGATTGCCAGGCCATTGCCAAGAAGGCGGCGGTGGATCGGCTGGGGGCAAAATACGGTCTGAGCTGGCTCCCCGAAACCGGAGAGACCTATCAAATCCGCTTCTCCATTATGAAGGACATCTGCGAGGTCTTTTTGGATACCTCCGGTGCCAGCCTTCACAAGCGTGGCTACCGTGCCGTGGGCAACGAAGCGCCCCTCCACGAGACCATGGCTGCCGCCCTGGTGAACCTGAGCCGCTACCGTGGCAGAGAGTTCTTCTGGGACCCCTTCTGCGGCTCCGGCACCATCGTCATCGAGGCCGCTCTGGCGGCACTGAACCGTGCCCCCGGTCTGAACCGTAACTTCGGCGCAGACAAATGGGCCTGCGTGGACAGGGACATCTGGGCAAAGGCACGGCAGGAGGCCAAGGATCTGGAGTACCGTGGCGAATACCGCATTTTAGGCACAGACATCGACCCCAAGAGCCTGTCCATCGCCATTGCCAACGCCAAAAAAGCAGGGGTCAGCAAGTATATCGAGTTCAAGGAGGCCGATGCCACCAAGCTGAGCCTCCCCAGCGACTCCGGCCTCATCGTCTGCAATCCCCCCTACGGTGAGCGTATGCTGGAGCAGCGGCCTGCCCAGCAGCTGATGCGTGCCTTCGGGCGGCATCTGAAATTTGCCGGCGGCTGGAAGAAATACATCATCTCCTCCGAGGCGGAATTTGAGCATTTCTTCGGCAAGCAGGCAACCAAAAAGCGCAAGCTCTATAACGGCAGACTCCAGTGCAATGTATATATGTATTATTAAGGTAGGACGAAAAAATGAAGCACCTGTTTATTATCAACCCCGCCGCCGGCAAGTACGACAAGACCGGCGAATTCACCCAGCTGATCCGGGAAGCCTGCGATGCCAGAGGCGTAAATTATGAAATTCTGGTCTCCAAGGCCCCCGGCGATTGCACCAAAATCGCCCAGGCAGCCGCTGCCTCCGGTGAGGAGCTGCGGATCTATGCCTGCGGCGGCGACGGCACATTGAACGAAGTGGCAAACGGCGCTGCGGGCTATGCCAATGCCGCCATTACCCACTTCCCCGGCGGCACAGGCAACGATTTTATCAAGATCTTCTCTGAGCCCGAAGCCTTCCGCTCCTTAGAGCGGCTGCTGGATGCGGAAACAGCGGAGTTCGACCTGATCCGCTGCGGCGACCACTACGGCATCAACATCTGCTCCGTGGGCTTCGATGCCCGGATCGGCACCTCCGTCAGCAAGTACACGCGCCTGCCCCTGGTTTCCGGCAGCGGTGCCTACATCATGTCCACCGGCGTGAACCTGATCAAGGGCATCCACCGCCACTATGTCATCGAGATCGACGACAAGCGCTTTGACGGCCGCTTCACCCTGGCCTGCATCGCCAACGGCCGCTGGTACGGCGGCGGCTTCAACCCCGTCCCCGATGCGGAGCCCGATGACGGCAATCTCCACGTGCTGCTGGTACGGGATGTGTCCCGACTGACGGTCTCCAAGGTCATCGGCAAGTACAAAAATGGACTCTATGCCGACTTCCCCCAGTACATCAAGTATTTTAAGTGTAAAAAGGTGCGCATTCTCTGCGACAAGACCAGCGAGATCAACTTAGACGGTGAGCTGCTGATGAAGAAGGATGCCACCTTTGAAATCCTGCCCAGGCATATCCGCTTCTTCTACCCCAGAGGTCTGAGCTACCGGGCAAAGAAAAAGGAAGCCGCCAAAGTCTGAACAAGAGCAAGCCACAGCGAAGTATCAGCCGGCGCCGGAGGAGGGATCTTCACCCTCTCCCGGCGCTTTTTGCAGCAAAAAACGGAGTTTGTGTCACATTTCATATGTTTCTGTCAATTTCCTTGCCGGTTCTTGTATAAATTGCCAAAAATCTTTGCTAAATTTTAGCTTTTTTGCCTACAAATTTTTTATTGATTTCAAAAAATTTTTCTGGTATTATGGAATTAGAGCTCAGCGGGTCATTTTCCCGTCTGACATATTATTTAGAAACGGAGGAAATGCTATGAACAAGTTCTTCGGCATCAAAGAGCGCGGCTCCACGGTTCGTACGGAGATCATTGCAGGTCTGACCACCTTCTTCGCCATGGCCTACATCGTCATTACGAACCCCAACCAGATCACCAGCTTCGCAACAGACGGTGACCTGGGACGCATTTGGAACGCTGTCTATGTCGCATCCCTGCTGGTTGCCGTCGTCGGCACGCTGCTGATGGCCTTCTACGCCAAAATGCCCTTTGCGCAGGCCTGTGGCATGGGTCTGAATTCCTTCTTCTTCGTATCCTTTATTCTGCCTGCCCTGCTCAGCGGGAAAGACCTGATTGACGGCTATCAGGCCGGTCTGGTCATTATTCTGGTCTCCGGTCTGGTGTTCCTGGTTCTGTCCGTCACGGGACTACGTACCAAGGTGGCGAAGGCTCTGCCGGACTGCCTGAAGAAGGCAATTCCCGCAGGTATCGGCCTGTTTATCGCCTTCATCGGCTTCCAGAATGTGGGCATTATCCAGCCCAACCAGTACACCCTGGTGCAGTTCGTGGATATCCACGGCGCCATTGTCAACGGCGAATTCATGGCCGTGGCACTGCCCGCACTGCTGGCACTGCTGGGTCTGCTGATCATCGGCGTGCTGGAGAAATTCAAGGTCAAGGGCTCTGTGCTCATCACCATCGGCGGTATTACCGTGCTGTACTATCTGCTGACCTGGCAGCTGCCTGCCTTTGACTTCAGCCAGATCGGTGCTGCCTTTAAGGACTTCGGTGAGATCGGTATCACCGGCGTGTTCCAGGCACAGAGCTGGAAGGATGCCTTCACCGGCGAACTCATCGGCGGTGTGCTGTCTGCCATTATGCTGGTGATCACCTTCTGCCTGGTGGATATGTTCGACACCATCGGCACGCTGTACGGCGCTGCCTCCCAGGCCAACCTCCTGGACGAGAACGGCGACCCCATCAATGTGGAAAAGTGCATGACCTGTGACTCTGTGGGTACCGTCACCGGCGCTATCCTTGGCACCTCCACCTGCACCACCTTCGTGGAGTCCTCCGCAGGTGTTGCTGCCGGCGGCAGAACCGGCCTGGCCAGTGTGGTCACCGCTGCCTGCTTCGCAGCCTGCCTCTTCCTGACGCCTTTGGCCTCTATCGTTCCCGCCTGCGCCACTGCCCCCGCCCTGATCTATGTGGGCGTTCTGATGCTCAAGGGCTTTGCCAATGTGGACATGAAGGACCTCCGCAGCGCCATCCCCGCCTTCCTGGCTCTGATCATGATGCCCATGACCTACTCCATCTCCAACGGTATCGGCATCGGCGCCATTGCCTATGTGCTCATCACCCTGTTCACCGGCAAGTATAAGAAGAGCGACATCGTGGTTACCGTCATCGCCGCCCTCTTCGCTGCCAAGTTCCTGCTGATTACCATCTGATCCATATACCGACAAAAGGGCTGCGTCGTTTTGACGCAGCCCTTTTTCCGTCAAGCAGAAAAGTGTCAGTCTGTTTGGGAACTAATAACTAAGAGCTAAGGGCTAAAAACGGAGGTGTGCCTGCGGCACGGATTTTGAATATTTAGTCCGTCAAACAGAAATTTGCCGAACTGTTTGCCGCAGCCAACGCCTCCCGTATCAGGAAGGATTTCGTACTATGTGAGAGACAACCTATTACGCAATGTCATTGCGAGGCCA
>JAZNVK010000267.1:0-11932 GCA_045592805.1 Faecousia sp. | reverse complement strand
CTAAGACCGCTTGGCCTCCGACTTTACCGACGGAAACTACCTGGGCGGCATCACCTACCGTTCGGGCATCGGCGACCTCGCCCCCGGCGAAACCGCAGAGGTCACCGCAGGCCACGCCAGAGCAGAGCTCTGCCGCGTGGTGCGCATCACGCAAAATACATAATCATCAGATGTTAATCTATTACAACTCTGAAGGGAGTACAGTGAGATGAAGAATAAGTTGAAACGAGCAATATCATTCCTGCTGGTACTGGTAATGGTGGTGGCTCTGTTGCCGTCTGCCGGTATGCTATGGGCATCTGCTGGCAGAAACACGGAAGGCTATGTTGATTATATTTACTGCTCAGGTAGCAGGTCTCTGTATATTGAGGGATGGGGTCACGATCTCGATGCGCCTAACGAATGTGTACCAATTCATGTTTATATCTACCAAAACGGAGAACTTGTTGCCTCTAACGGCAGTTTCATTGCAGATGTTTACCGTGAGGATGTGGGCAAGCATGGTTTTAAAATTACGTATGAAAACATCCCGGTTACCGGCGAAGTTACCGTCAATGTATTCGCCTATGACGTGACCGGAGATAGCAGCATGGCACTGCCATATAATGGGGTTTGGTCTCCGACAGTCTATATCAGATATTCGGATGCCGATGTTTACGGTCAGGATGGTTGGGCGCTTTCGGAAGATGACACTTGTCCTGAAAAGCCTGATGGTGTCTACCGTATCGCTTCTGCTGCCAACCCCAACTACTCTCTGGATATTATTGGGGGCGCTGTGACGGATGCGGCATCTGCCGTACTCTGCTCCAACGGCGAGACTGACTCACAGCTATTCCACCTCCGCCGTCTTTCATTTAAGGATTTGGATTCTAACGGTAAATATCCGAACGGAACAACCATCGTTTCCTTTATGAACATCAAATCCCAGCGGTTTTTGGATAAAGATGGCACCCCCGGCAGTACGAAAGTACAGCAGTATGGAGATCTGCCGAACGTTATTTACAGGCATTGGGCAATGCACGATAATGGAGACGGATCCTACAGCTTTGAGTCTATGGCAGAGCCCGGTTATTATTTGACCATTTATGGCGGTGTGATACAGGACGGTGCAAGCATCTACATTGCACCTCCTGACACCAATGGTTCTCCCACGATTTATCAGAAGTTTTTCCTCAATGCGGAGTATGTCACCGGCAACGACCGCTTAGCTGAACTCTCCGGCTATATGCAATACGGCCAGTACCGTTTCAGGACCTTCAAAGCAGACGGCACAAAAGACGCTTATGTGCTGGAAGTGGGTGGCCTTTCCAAAGATGAGGGGGGCAATGCCCAGATATGGACGGCTGGTGATAATACTACACTGCAGCAGATCTTTGATATTCAAAAGGATAACGAAGGCTGGTATACTCTGCGCAATATCTATTCCGGACTTTATCTCGCCGCAGCCAGCGGCGCAGCCGGTAAGAACGGGGATGCAGTACAGCAGCGGTACACTGCCGGAGATGAAGCCAAGTGGGCCTTTGTTCCCAGGGTTCGCAGTGACAATACCCTCTGTTATTGGATCGTCAACAAGGCCACGGGTCTTTACCTTTTCCATTGGACCAACGCTGATGGCGCAGGTGCAAATCTTACCTATCTTGAGAATTCTAGTGTAGTTGAGACCGACTGGCGCTCCTGGGGGATGGAGCATTGCCCGGCAGATCCAGCCACCGGGACTATGATCAATACAGCTACGGGCGTTGCAGCCGACCAGTTTGACACCACCGATACCATCAACTGGCCCATCAAGATCTATGATTATGCCAATGACGGTATGCTTTTTGAGTATTCCCTCGGCACAGAGCCCGACAACGCCGGCTTTAGTTTTACGGGATTCAGTCTTAACGGAGAATATAAATCCCCAACCATTGGCCGCGTCACCTTTGGCCCCGGCATGTTTGATGATGAAGAGGATTCCTTGCATTACATTGGTGCAACCCGTTTTTGGAATCAATCTCCGGATGGCTGTTTGAACAATATCTATACCGTCGATCGTTTCTCCCAGAGCGACCCCGGTATTGATCTAAACTATCTGAGCAGTCTACTGGGGTACAGTTTCTACGGCCATATGTCCTCCGGTGTTGCCACTATGGGACTGGTCAAGCCCACTCTGCGGGAGGTGGACGGGCAGAGACTTATGGAGTATAACGATGAGGTTGTGGCCTACGTCGCAGATCTGTTGGAACAGGCCTTGCTAAAAAGAGAGGCGTTGACAGGCCTTGACAATTTTAAGAATGATATTCCCTTAGGCTCCAAAGTTCCGGGGTACGATAATGACTTAGCCGGACTGCTGATTGCCCAGCTCAAACAAAATAACAAGACCAGTCAACTGCTCCAGTATAGTCCTCTTTCGAATCCTGAGGACCGCCGGTTGCAGATATATACCAACCTGGTGGATACCTATAAAAAGGCAGACAAACTGATCGGTACCTGGGCGGAATGCAGTCCCTATATCACCACCTATACCGATGCAGCCTACTTCATGTTGAACAATCTCTTCTATCCCAGCTCCTACAATAGCCCTCAGGACAAGTTCGACTATCTGGTGCTCTCGAAGGCGAACCTCTCCAACGGAAAGACGGCCTATATCTTCGACTCCAATTTCTCCACTACCTATTGCTATGGAGAAAAAACCGAAAGCGCGGTAAAGTATGACTTTGTAGCGAAGACCATCTCCAATACCAGCATGCTGGGCAAGCCCGGCAGATGGGATGACGGTTTCCCTTCGCCCTATTACACCTTCCTGCCGGTTTGGGAATCGGAAAATGTGCAGCAGACCCATGTTTCTCCTTATTATGGTGATCCCAATGCCTATGCGAATAAGAACTACAACTATGTTCTGCAGTGCAATGGCGTATTCACCTATATTGAGAATGATGGCCTGTTCTTTGACTTCGCAGGCGATGATGACGTCTACCTCTTCATTAACGGTCAGCTTGTCCTGGACATCGGCGGCGCACATACGATTTCCACGGTGGAAATGAACCTGAACGACTATGTCTATGCCGCCAGAGCGGCTGTTGCTGCAGGTTCTACCGATCCCCGTGACCTGGCGCTGGCTCTGGAGGATGGCGAGGACTATTCCTTCGACTTCTATTACATGGAGCGCCACGTCGTCGACGCTAATATGCGTATTGCCACCAATATCCGCGTCTCCGACCCCAATCTGGATACCGAGAAGAAGGCTTACCAGAACGGTCAGGAGCTGAACAACGGCGGTCTGGTTAACACGAAGGAGCATGTGGAGTACAGCTTTGTGCTCTCCAACCCTGACGATTCCATTGCGAATCTCTATCACATCAGCTTCACCGATACAAAGCTGGGTGTGACCATCGACTCTGTGAACGGCCTGACGGTCAGCGGTGACAAGACTCTCAACAGCCAGGGCAGCACTCTGACCGCAGCGGATCTGAAGGTCTACTTCACCAACCAGAAGGGAAGTACCCAGGAAGTCAGCCTGGACGGCACAAACGACGGTCTAAAGAACTATCTGGCCCAGATCAACGGCCACGGCTTGCTGCCCGGCTGCTCTGTGGAGATTCGAGGCATCTTCTATAATATTGAGGACAGCGATTTTGTCAGCGGCCGGTTTGCCAACACCCTGCAGATCACTGCAAATCAGGAGGCTAACGGCGAAGGCGATACCTATCTGGCCAGCGATAATATGGTGGTCTGCATTGCCTCCGGCCCTCAGTACTATCAGTGGAGCGGCAATGTCCTGAATGTGACCACTGCTGACTTTACTGAGGATGTCAATACCTTGCTGAAGAAGGAAAACAGCGCTCTCTTAGAGCAGATCGCTCCTGCGACCTCTTTGGGTACGATTACGAAACTGGAGATCTGCGACATGAAAGGCAATGCCCTCCCCAGCAGCAATGCAACCGCCGATGCAACCGGCATTTCGCTGAACTACAGCAAGCCCGGCACCTATGTGCTCTATGTGAAGGTCACGCAGAGCGATAACAGTACCATGATCATTCCCGTGCAGGTGAATGTAGTAAATGTGGAGGACAGCGTTTTTGTCCTGGACTACGGCCTCAAGGTCGATCTGACCGGGGAGCTTACCGCCAAGGATAGCCTGTCCGTTGCCGGTAAGAATACCAAGTATGTTTTTGAGGCACTGACAAAGACAGCGCCGAGCTATGAGAATAATCATATCACCTTCTCCGACGGCCAGCAGGCCATTGATGGCACTTACGGAAAATACCTCCTGGAGGACAAAACTCTGGAGTATCATCCCAAGGGCTTCATGGAGAGCGCAGATACGGTCTATCTTGCGGTTCGTGTCTATGAGGGTGATCCCGGCGAGAATGTTGGCACTGTTGACATCAACAAAGAGGTCGAGATGTATAAGAAGATCACCGTCCTGCCTGCCAATGTGGTCTACTACGAGGATGATTTCCCCGCAATCAAGTATTACGGCAATAACGACGGAAAATCTGCCAATACCTTTACCGTGGACGGTCAGGGCAGCGGCGCCATCTACCAGTCCGCAGACCAGTCCGGTGCCTACGGTTACGACGATGCCTATGCAAGCGGAACCACCCAGAGCGGCACCTCCGCCCATGCCATCAAGATCCTGGATGCCAATGTGGCAGCAGAATTTACCTTTGTGGGTACCGGCTTCGAACTCATCAGCCGCTGCGTGAATGCGGATAACAGCGTCCTCTACCTGGATGTGTTCAATGAGCAGGGTTCCATGGTTAAGCGGATTCCCGTCATCCTGGAGTACGACAATCTGGCCATCACCAATGGCACAGAGGGTATTTATCAGGTTCCTGTAGTCAAGGTGGCTGACCTGGATCACGGTACATATAAAGTACAGATCCACGGCGTTCCCGTCTACCTGAAGGATGAGGACGGCAACTTTGTTAAGGATGATGCGGGCAACTTTGTGATAGACAAAGATAACGCCCCCACGCTGTATATCGATGGCCTGCGTGTATATAACGCTCTGGCCATGACCGATCCCGACCGTGATTACTATGCAGACGGCGAGGCCACAGCCGAATTCCTGGAGATCCGTGATCTGATCCTGGAGGGCAAGGCTACGGTGGTCAGCATTGACGGGAACAGCTATTCCATTACCAGCGGCATCAGCACCTTCACCGAAAACCGCAACGGCGCCCTTTATCCCGTTGACACCTTTACCATCACCAGTGTCTCCAATGTGGGCTACTTTGTCTCTGCCAATGCTCAGAAGAACAATCTTTTAGGTCTCTACACAGAGAGCAACAAGCCCGGCAACGATCAGTTCGAGTTCAGCTTCGCCAAGACCCTGAACAACAGGGATTACTTCTACATCCATTTCAAGTCCGGGGAGACGGAGCTCTACCTGAAGAAGAATGAGGACCGCAGCCTTTCTCTGCAGGCGCTGGATTCTGTGAATGACAGCAGTTATCTCTGGGAAATCAGCTATCTGGATGTGGAAGGTGGTATTGTCACCATTACCAGCTACAACGGCGGTTATCTCAGTGTTTCCTCTGTGGATACCGCAGCGAAGACCGGCAAGGTCGTGGTGCTCAGTACCGATAACCTTACGGATCAGCAGAAATGGGAGCTGGGCTCCGTGCCCTCCACCGAGGTCTTTACGGGCAACACCGTTACCTCTGTCAATGATTACCTGGTCTTCGGTCCCAACAACGAGCTCTATCTGGACGGTGTGAATACATCCCAGGCCCTGGCCTTCTATTTCACCCCCGATGATCTGCCTGAGACCACTACCATGATCCAGGTTGGTGTGCATGTGCTCAATGATGGCCGTCTCTTCGGTGGCGACGGTACGTTGAATAACCCCGGCAGTCTCTACCAGAGCGCCCATACCGAGATCCCCGGCTGGAAGGTGCTGGATGACAGCATCAAAACCTCTACAGAGCGCTATTATCCCATCGATCTCAGCCTTTGCAGGTTCGATGCAGAGAATAACCGCTATGAGGTAGTGCTCTACTGCGAGGATGGCTATCTCTCCTTCACCAATCTGAAGGTCTCCGGCGGCAGTATCCGTGTGGTCAACAGCCAGCTTGCAGACCTGCGCTACAATAACGGTGTACTGCAGCTCCTGACCTCTGTGGGCGCATCCCAGACCAAGACCTGGATGGCGGTCAGCAATCCCGGGGACTATGTGGACTTTGCCTCCCTGTCCCAGCAGATGAATGCCACCATCCTCTATGAGGCAGATGTGGACACCGGTGAATTTGTCCCCGTTCTGCCGGATCCTGAGGATCTGGTGGTGCTGGTTGGCCGATCCCTGCTGTTTAAGGACATCGTCAAGATGCGCTTCTACTTTAACATCTCTGCCACCGGCGTTACCACGGCAACGCCTGAAAACAGCGGCCTGCTGGTCTGGACGGCAGAGGAGTATGCCGCCCTTGACAGCCACACTGTGGACACCGCAGGACAGCAGATCCGTGGTCTGATCCACTCCGTCAACGGCTATTATGCCGATACCAAGGGCATTCCCGCCAAGAACATGGTGGATACCCTCTATGTCCGTGCCTATGTCATTCTGCCCGATGGCAGCTATGAGTACAGCGAGGTCACGGAATTCAGCCCCGTCATGTATGCGCAGCTGATCCTTCAGAAGGAGGATGCTGCCGATACCATGAAGGAGCTGGTCATTGCCCTGATGAACTACGGCGCTGCGGCTCAGGTCTACTTCAACTACAAGACCGATACCCTGATGAACGCCTGGCTTACCGAGGAGCAGAGAGACTATGCCTGGAGCAATGACATGATCAGCGCCCTGCCCAAGGATACCTCCAAGTATCTCTACGCAGGTGATGACCGCATTGTCTGGCGAGGCTCCTCTGTGACCTTTGTGGGAGCAGTAAATCAGAACTTCTATTTCCAAATTCCGGAAGAACTGACCGAAAATGCACAGAAAGTCGAGCTGCTCTATTGGACGCAGACCGATTACGAGGCGCTTCCTCAGCTGACGGTGGAGAACGCCCGAAAAGTCAGCTACAGCATGGAAGAGGGAAGAGCCGTTATTGAAGGTACGGCGGCCAAGGATCTGGGCAAAGCCTTCTACTTCGCAGTTCATATTGTTTACGAGGACAGCGAGGTATTCAGTGAAATTTATATTGACAGCGCGCATGATTACGCAAGACGAGTCCTTTCCGGCGGCACAACTTCCGATGCAATGAAGGATCTGGCAAAAGCCCTTGTGTATTACAGCTGCAAGGCAAAGAGCCAGTTAGGAGGTTAATGTTGATGAAAAAACCCTACACACATCCGGTAATCGAGATGGAGGATTTTCAGCTCATCCAGCAGATTACCTCCTGCGGCGCTTTGAAGATCAATCTGACTGATGCGGCCTGTGTTCTGTCCGATCCCAATGCCTCGGAGGAGATGAAGCGATTGGCCGCTGCAGGCTGCTTCCTGGATGGTTGTTTTCTGCCTGTGACAGGCATGGACATGGACGACGGCTACTGCGTCATGACCAATGTAAACGTAGCGTTCTCTTCTTAAATAGTATCAGGAGGAAATATTATGAAGAAGTTTAGCAAGCCTGAACTGCAGTTCCTGCCCTTTGCTGCGGAGGACGTTCTTACTACAAGCTCCGTGGATGCTCCGGACTCCGGTGTTCCGGCTCCCTTTCCCACCATCGACGAGGACGAAGGTGTCATAGTCTGATATTGATTCGGCAGTAACCCGGAGTGGTACAGCTGTAAAGCAATTTTACAGGGCGGCGAAATACCCGCCCTGTATTTGCATGTTATTGAGAAAAGAAGAAATAATCAAGAGGAAATACATAATGCGTCATTCCATTATCAAAGTGCTTGCCCTGGCTCTGTGCTTTGCGCTGATTGCCTGCTTACTTCCCCAGTTTTCGCTTCCTGCGTCTGCTGCTGCGGAGTATCCCAATACCCATGTCAATACAGGCAATATGGCGGCGGATATCGTTGCGGTTGCCGTCAGCCAGGCAGGCTATTGCGAGGGCTCTCTCTCCGGCAATCCTGCCTACGCCGGCTCCAATAACTATCAGAAATACGGTCAGTGGTACGATGCCAATGTGGACAACATCGGCGTGACCTATGCCGCCTGGTGCGCTGCCTTCGTCTCCTGGTGCGCCAATCAGGCAGGCATTCCCTCGGATATCATGTACTACCATGCTTACTGCCCCTATGGCGTGAATTTCTTCAAGAATCAGGGTCGTTTCCAGTATGCGGCCAGCCGTGGCGGCTCCTATATCCCCAATCCCGGTGATATTGTCTACTTTGCCCCCGCAGGCAGCTCCACCTCCTCCCACGTTGGTATCGTTCGCTATGTTGCTGACGGCTATGTCTATACCGTGGAGGGCAATACCTCCGGCCAGAACGGCGAGGTCAACGAGGGCGGCGGCGTGTTCCTGAAGAGCTACTCTCTGTCTTACTCCAGACTCTATGGCTACGGCACCCCTGCCTATACCGATAACTCCGGCCATAATCCCATCGGCCAGATCGACAGCGTTACCGCCGAAGGCCCCGGCAAGATCAGAGTCCGTGGCTGGACCATGGACGAAGATGCCCTTTGGACGCCTCTGACGGTTCACATTTATGTGGGCGGAGGCCCCGGCGATGCCGGTGCAGAGGGTCATATTATCACCGCAGACCAGGTTCGAGAGGACGTGGGAGCGGCCTATCCCTTTGCCGGTAATTACCACGGTTTCGAGGCTGTGATCAGCACGGGCAAGAGTGGCTGGACGGTGGTCAATGCCTTCGGTATCAACCAGGGCAACGGTGATAACACCTTGCTTACCAACTCCGGCTGGATCGTGGACGTTCCGAAGGATACGGAGGCGCCCACCATCAGCGAGGTGGAAGTTACCAATGTCACGGCCCTTGGCTATACGGTCACCTGTACCGTGCTGGATAATGTGGGTATTTCCAAGGTGGTTATGCCCACCTGGACGGAGGCCGGGGGACAGGATGATATCATCTGGGGTGATGCAACCACCTTTATCATCAAAGCATCCTATAATGTGAGCTTCTCCTCCCACAATTTTGAGTACGGCCATTACAACACCCATATCTATGCCTACGACCTGGCAGGTAATTATACCTCCTATCCCGTGATCGTGGATGTGCCTGCGGTTCTACCCGAAACACCTGCCTCCGGCACGGTAGAGGAGGATACTTACTTTATCTCCAGCGCAATGAATAAGAATTATGTTCTGGATGTATCCGGCGTTTCTACGGACAACAACGCCAATGTTCAGCTGTATTTTACCCTGGGAACCTCCCCCAACCAGATGTGGAAAATCAGCGATCCCGACGGGGATGGCTACTATACCATCATCGCCCAGCACAGTGGCAAGGCGCTGGATGCAGCCGGTGGCGGCACTGTGAACGGCACCAATGTGCAGCAGTACGATTACAACGGCTCCGATGCCCAGCTCTGGCGGCTGGTGGATAACGGCGACGGCACCTATCGTATTCTGAACAAGCTGAGCGGCCTGGCGCTGGATCTCACAGACGCAGTGCTGGCGCTTGGTCAGAATATCCAGCTTTACAGTCCCAACGGCACGCCTGCGCAGAGCTGGTATCTCATTCCCGCCGACCTGGAGGGTCCTGAGATCTCCAATGTGGAATTCACCGAGATTTCCAATGCGGGCTTCCGTGTCACCTGCACCGTAAACGACGTATCCGGCATTGAGAAGGTGGAATTCCCCGCGTGGACTTCCTCCAATGGAACCGATGACCAGATCTGGCACGCGGCAAGCGTCACCGGCAATACCGCCACCTGCTATATTCCCATTTCCGAGCATAATTCCGAGCCCGGCTATTACGAACTGCATATTTATGCCACGGACACCGTGGGCAATACCTCCGCAGTCTCCACCTTTGGTGTGGATGTTCCCAATCGCATCGGCAACAGCCCCGTCAGCGGTACGGTGGCAGGCGGTACTTACTTCATCGCCAACTGCCAGAATCAGAACTTTGTGGCTGATGTATATGGTGTGTCTGCGGAGAACGGCGCCAATATCCACCTCTGGGAAACCCTGGGCGTGAACAGAAACCAGATGTGGGAGATCAGCGACCCTGACGGCGACGGATATTATACCATCGTCTCCCTGCACAGCGGAAAGGCCATGGAGGCAGCATCCGCAGGTACCACCGATGGCACCAATGTGCAGCAGTACGATATCAACGGCACCGATGCCCAGCTTTGGCAGCTGATCCCCAATGATGACGGTACTTACTACATTGTCAATAAGAATAGCAATTTGGTACTGGATCTCTTCTTTGGTGTGGTGGCCAACGGCCAGAATCTCCAGACCCAATCTATTAATTTCTCCCCTGCACAGAGATGGTTCATTATCCCTGCAGAGCTCTCCGGCCCTGAGATCAGCAATGTGGTCTTCAGCGAGGTCACTTCTGAGGGCTTCCGCATTACCTGCACGGTATCCGACACTTCCGGTATCCAGAAGGTGCAATTCCCGGCCTGGACCGGTTACAACGGCCAGGATGATACCGCCTGGTATGAAGCCACCGTTACCGGTAATACCGCCACCTGCTATATCCCTGTCTCCAATCACAATTATGAGCCCGGCTATTATGATGTCCATGTCTATGCCTATGACGGCTACGGCAACCGCTCCGGTGTGGTAACCTCCGGCGTGACCGTTCCCAACCGCATCGGCAATGAACCTGTCAGCGGCAAGCTGGAAAATGGTACTTATTTCATTGCCAACGCACAGAATCAGAACTATGTTGCCGATGTGGAGGGCATCTCCACCGAGAACCTTGCCAATGTCTACCTCTGGGAGTGCATACCTGCTGCAGCCAACCAGATGTGGCAGATCGTGGATGCAGACGGCGACGGCTACTACACAGCTGCAGCCCTGCACAGCGGCAAATATCTGGATGTGGACGGAGGCGTTGCTGCCAGCGGTACGGATGTCCAGCAGTACGAGGCTACCTACTCCGATGCCCAGCTCTGGCAGATCGTCCCCAATGACGACGGCACCTACTGCCTCTTCAGCAAGTGCGGCGGTTTTGCATTTGACCTGAACTTTGGTCTCCTGCAGAACGGCACGGATATTCGCATCCATGAGGTCAATGGCTCTGTGGCCCAGAAGTGGTATCTCATTCCTGCCAAGCTCTCTGCGGATACTGCCCATGTCCATACCTATCTGGACTCCACCACAACGGAGCCTACCTGCACAGAGCCTGCCTATATCAGCTATACCTGTGCTAACTGTGCGGAGGTTTTCGTGGAGCACGGCGACCCCGCCACCGGCCACAGCCATAATTACAGCAACAACGGCGCTGACCACACTGTCACCTGCGCCAACTGTGACTACAGTGTCACCGAGCCCCACACTTATGAAGATGGCCCCTGCCTCTGCGGCGCGGTAGAAGTGACGGAACCCACCGAGGTGAACGTGAAGCTGAGCCACACGGTCAGCTTTGACTCCGACCTGCAGATGAACTACCGTATCAAGTATGAGAACATTGCAGCAGCCGTTCCCAACTACGTCACTGAGGGCGCATACTTGGTAGTGGAAAAAGACCGCTATCCCTTGGGTGGGGGAGAGAAGACCGTGGAAACCGTGACCCTCTATCCCGATTTTGCCTCTGACCCCGACCGTATGCTCTTCAGCCTGAAGGGCATCCAGTCTGTAGAGATGGGCAGTGAGCTACGTGCTGTGCTGCACTTCTTCGATACCGCAGGCAGGGAGTATTATACGCAAATCGATACCTACTCCGTCCTGGCCTATGCGCAGCTCTGCTATGACAGCTACACTTATGAAGAGAAACCGGAACTTTACACCCTCCTCATTGACACCCTGAACTACGGCGCAGCCGCTCAGATGGCCTTTGACCGCAGAGCCAACGAGCCGGTCAATGCCGGTATGGAGGCATACCAGCAGTATGCCACCACCGAGCTTTCCGCGGAACTGACCGAC
>JAZNVK010000266.1:0-12582 GCA_045592805.1 Faecousia sp. | reverse complement strand
GTTGATCTTGGTAAATTCCTCTGTAAAGATTTCCGTCATCTGCTTAGTAATATCTGCGATAATCCCTTCCAGATCACGCTTCGAATGAAGCACATCATCCCGCTGCTCTGTAAGATAAGTATAGCGTTCATTTACACGCTCGAATTCATCAATGGCTCCGAGATTCGGTGTTCCGAGCGCAGAGATCTTGCGTTTATAGTCTGTTGCCTGTTTCTGCGCAGTGGCAATGGACTCAATGGGAGCAGCGGCATCCGCTGCGGTAGAGGGTGTCAGTTCATAGCTCTCCCAGAGCTTATCAATAATCTGCTTTTCCTCCATCTCGGCGGCATTTTTCTTTGCCTCCAAACGAGCGCTCTCACGCTCCATATTCAGAATCTCACGACTCTTATTCTGGGATTCCTTCTCGGAATAGGTCTTCTTGGCCTCCAGCTCTCTTCTGGATTCCAGGGCACGCTCCAGCTCCAGACGTTTCTCAGCGGTAAGCTGCTTTTGTTCCTGCAGTGCCTGCTGCATTCTGGAGGTCTCTCGGTTCAGACGCGCTTCATCCTGCCGATACTGCTCCAAAATATTCAGTTTCTGGCTGCGATCGCCCTCCATGGCAAGCTCTAAGCCACGGAGACTGGAAACGGAATCCTTGGCAGTGATACGTTCTGCATCCAGTGCAGCCAAATCCATACGAATAGAGGTCATTCGCTCGCTGAGGCGGTTGCTTTCCTCAGAGGTAATACTCTGACCGTCCGAAACAACAGTAAGCTCTCTTTCGCTGTCGTTGATTTGACGATCCAAAACAGCAATCTGTTCCAGCAATTGCATACGATGCTTCTCGTCAGTTCTGCTGCGCTCGTTGAGTGAGGCAAGCTCACTTTCAGAGGCAGCAATGGCATCACCGATGGCCTGTACCAGAACCGCATACTGACGCTCCTCGCCGGAAAGACGCAGCACCTCATCCTCCGCATTACGCAGACGACTTTCTTCCGCAGAGAGTTCAAACTCCACCTGCTGAGTCAGACGTAGTGCCTCAGAGAACTGCGCCTTCAGTTCGCTATGCTTCGTCTCCTCCGCAAGAAGCTGCTTTTTCAAGCGCTCAGTTTCATTTGCACGAGACAGGATACCGGAATTCTGTGAAACAGAACCGCCGGTCATGGAACCGCCGCTGTTCAGCACCTGTCCATCCAAAGTAACGATACGGAAGCGATGACCATAACGATTGGCCATAGAAATGGCGCTGTTCATATCCTCGACGATCACGGTCTTTCCCAGGAGGAACCGAAGGATCGGCGTATAGATTTCCCTGGCTCTGACCAAGTCAGATGCAATACCCAAAAAGCCATTGCACTTTTCTACGCCCTTCTCATTTAACTCCTTGCCACGAATCACGCTGATAGGCAAAAACGTTGCGCGTCCGATATTTCCTCTCTTAAGCATCTGCATGCAGAGCTTGCCGCACTGCTCGTCCTCCACGATCACGTGCTGCATAGCGCTGCCCAGAGCAATCTCAAGGGCGACCGTAAAACGGTCTTCCGTGCGGATCAACTGTGAAACCGGCCCGTGAATTCCGCTGATGGCTCCACGTTTGCCCTGCTGTGTAACCTCACGCACGGCTTTGGAGTACCCATCCATATCCCGCTGCATCTCCTCGAAAAGCTTCAGACGGGAGCTGAGGCGATCTAAAGTCACATCGGATTCCTGCAGCTGTTTTTGTAAGGCAACGCGTTTTTCACCACGAGCCTGGCTGCGAAGGCGATAGCCCTCAATGGTATTCTTGCAAGCAACAACTTCTTCCTGCGCTTCCTTTAACGCCTTATGAGCAGCACTATACTGCTTCCGGGCTTCAGATTGGCGGCTGCGTGCAGCTTCGCAATCCAAAGTAACCTGAGCGCTTCGCTCTGCACTACGCTGAGAAGTCTCTTCCAGAGCGGTCATCTCTGCCTGTCTTGCACTCAAAGTAGTACGCAGCTGTTCCTGTGCATTGCGCAGCTCCAGATAACGTCTGGTCATTCCCTCGGCGGAAAGGGCAAGCTTTCTGCCCTCTTCCTCCGCCAGCTGCAGCTGGGTACGTAAACCGCTTTCCTCTTTTCCGATGGCATCAATGCGCTCCTGCAGGGATTGGATCTGGGCTTCAATACCGCCGCTGCGATTTTGCTGCTCGTCCAGTTCCTCCTTGATTTGCTGCATATTTCTGTGGCAATTATCGATGCCTGTCTGTAAAACCGCGATCTGGGAAGAAATGGACTGTCCGCGGCTCTCATTTTCTTCAATCTGCGTACGGATCAGATCCAGCGCAATATCCCGTTCCTGCAGCTCCTTGGCCATCCGCTCACCAAGAGCATAGAGTTCTTCCAAAGAGGCATGTTCCTGCTGTAAAATAAAGGTAGCAGAGTTATAATCCTCTTCTGCCTTTCTTGCAGTAGCGCTTAAGCGCTGCAGGGAGTGCAGCCACAAAGCGACTACAAGTCCTTTCAGTTCAGCCTTATAGGACAAATACTTCTTCGCCTTTTCTGACTGCTCCCGCAGGGGTTCAACCTGAAGTTCCAGCTCAGAAATCTTATCACCGATTCGAAGCAGGTTGTCCTGCGTATGGGCCAGACGTCGCTCCGTCTCCTCCTTACGGTGACGGTACTTGGAAATACCGGCCGCTTCTTCAAAGATCTCACGGCGGTCAGGGGTCTTCAGCGCCAGAATCTCATCAATTCGGCCCTGGCTGATATTGGAATATCCCTCTCGGCCCAAACCGGTATCCATAAACAGCTCATGAATATCACGGAGGCGGACAGACTGTTTGTTAATATAGTATTCACTTTCTCCGGAACGATAATACCGTCGAGTTACCATCAGCTCATCTGCATCGTAGCTGAGAGCGCGGTCAGTATTATCCAACACAAGGGTAGCTTCAGCAAAGCCCACTTGTGCGCGCTTCATGGTGCCGCCGAAAATGACATCTTCCATCTTCTGACCACGGAGTGCTCTGGAATTCTGTTCACCCATAACCCATCGAATTGCATCGGAAATATTAGACTTACCGCTGCCGTTGGGTCCCACAATGGATGTGATGTCATGGCCGAAGCTGACATGGGTCTTATCCGGGAAGGATTTAAATCCTTGGATTTCAAGGTATTTCAGATACATGAATATACGACTCCCGATTTTATTTCAGTTTAATATTTTAACAGATAATCAAACAAAAAGCAAGATAATTCCCATGAATAATCCGCCGGATTCCAAAAAGAACAAGAGCGCGATATGCTTCGCGCTCTTGTTCCGTGTCTATGAATGCTTTTTTCGTTGCTTCTTCTCAATGAGCGCGATACGCTCATGAAGGGGAGGATGACTGTACTCCATCGCAACAACAAAGGGATGAGGATTCAGGTCTAAGAAATCGTCTCCGGACATTTTCTTCAGCGCTGAAATCAGCTCCTTGCCGTATCCGTTACTTGCAGCAAAAGCATCTGCTCTGCGCTCCATTTTTCTGCTGAACCAGGAAAATGGAGCGGCCATCAGCAGTGTAGAAGCTAAGCCCAGGACGTCACTGAACAGCACAACAAGCACAGCAAAAAGCAGACCGTTATCTGCAAAACCAAAAGCGTTTCCGATCTGAGGCAACATCACCATTACGGTAATAGCGCCGAGAATGATCAAAAAGTTCAGCAACTCCCCCAAAAGAAGCTTCGCCGTATCGCGGTGCTTAAAATGACCTAACTCATGGGCAAAAACTGCAACAATCTGACCTTCGGTGTAATGATCCACCAAAGTATCATACAGAACAATCTCCTTAAACTTTCCCAGGCCGCCGCAGTACGCATTGACATTGGTGCTGCGCTTGGAGGCATCCATCACATAGATTTCCTTCAGACGATAGCCGGATTTCGTGAAGAGGCGCTGTAGCTTATTGCGAAGGGCGCCATCCGGCAGAGGGCTAAGCTTGTTGAACAGCCGACGGAAAAAGCCGGAAAACATATTGGATATAAGGAGAAGCAACGCGATTCCGCCAAACGCTGCCGGGAAGAAATAAATTCCGAGGAAACTGTAGCTGCCAAAAATCACGGAATACAATGCCACATCGAGTACATATTCCAGCACAAAACTAATGATCAAGTCCTTGGCAAAGGTTTTATGGGTCGTACGGTTAAAACCGTATTTCTCCTCGATTTTGAACTGGCTGATGTACTGAAAAGGAATCCCAACCAAAGTGTTTACCAGCAGATAAAGTGCAATCAGCAGGATGGACTTCGTATATTCGTTCCCGGGCATCCAGTGATAACAGACAGACAGAACATTGGTCGTAAACAGGGCCAGCATCAGCACAAGACGAATTGCGGATCCCCAAAGAGCAAGCTTCTTCCGCTCTGCACTGTATTCCAGCCAAAGCTTATAACGCTCTGCATCGTATACATCACGAACATTCCTGGGAAGCGGCTTGTCTTTCTGTCGGTTAGATAAATAGACCTTCAGGAGCTTATAACAGAAGTCAAGCACCAAAAGCAAAGCAAAAACAATTTTATATCTCATCATACTTCTCCTTATCAGAACAGAGTGTTAACCGCCATTTCCGCAGCCGCCTGCTCTGCACGCTTTTTGCTGCTGCCCTTTCCTCTACCAATTTCATGACCGTTGAGCAAAACGCGAACCACGAACTCCTTACGGTGATCGGGGCCGGATTCTTCGATCAGCTCGTATGTAAGATACTGATCACGACGGCGCTGGATCAATTCCTGCAGCTCCGTTTTGAAATCACGGGTCTTCACCACTTCGGTCAAACGAGGTAAGATCAAACGGGTAATAATCCCCTTTGCCGCTTCAATACCGCTGTCAATGTAGGCGGCAGCGATCAGCGCCTCCATGGCATCGCACAATATGCCGTCACGATTGCGACCACCACCGTGCTCCTCCCCATGTCCAAGGCGAAGGTGTTCGCCAAGACCCACGCTTCTTGCCACAGAGGCAAGATTGCCCTCACAAACCAGCTCAGCGCGGATTTTGGTCAACTCCCCTTCCAATTTCGTTGGAAAGGTCTTATAAAGATATTCTGCAGTAACAAAGCCCAGGATGGAGTCTCCGAGAAACTCCAATCGTTCATAGCTGTAAAGGGCATCATGTCGTGTCTCGTTGGCATAGGAGCTATGGGAAAGCGCCATCTCAAGGAGCGCCTTGTCCCGATATGTATAGCCCAGCGCCTGCTCAAGACTTTGCAGCATGGTCATCCTCCTTCGGTAATACCATTGAACTGATATTCTCACGGATATCATCGCAGTAGCCGCTCTTAACTGCAGCCACAGCCTGACGAACAGCGCTCTTCATGGCTCTGGCATCAGATGAGCCATGTGCCTTAATCACAGGCTTTGTAATACCAAGCAACACAGAGCCGCCGTGTTCCTTATAATCCAGCATGGATTTCATTTCGGCAACACCCTTCCTGCAGAAGAGATAGCCCAGCTTGCTCAGAAGGTTGCGCTTAAATACGCCCTTCATAAGACCGGCCATATACAGAGCCGTGCCTTCGATGCTTTTCAGCAGTACGTTTCCGGAAAAACCGTCGGCAACAATGACATCTGCAACACCCTCAGGAACATCCCGGGCTTCAATATTACCGATAAAATTTAACTGGCCGTTTTCAGATGCATTTTTTAAGAGCTGATAAGCATCCTTGTGCAGTTGGTCTCCCTTTCCCTCTTCTGCGCCGTTGTTCAAAAGCGCAACACGGGGATTGGTCTTATTCAATGCCTTCTGCGCATAGAAGGAACCCATAAAGCCAAACTGCAGCAGAAATTCGGGCGTACATTCACTATTGGCTCCGGCATCAATGAGAACAGAACCGCTACCAATAGGAATAATGGGAGAAAAGGCAGCACGGCGGATACCGCGAATTCTCTTTACTACCAGAGTTGCAGCGGTAAGCAGTGCGCCGGTATTACCTGCAGAAATGAAGGCATCCCCCTCTCCTGTTGCAAGCATCTTAAGACCCATAACCATGGAAGAGCCCTTATGCTGCTGTACAACCTTGGAGGGGTCAACATGCATATCCACAACATCATCGGCATTGGCCAGCTCTACGCCCTCGGGGAGGGTATCAAAGCCATGCTCCTTCATGCCGGCAAGGATCTGTTCTCCCCTGCCAACCAGAATGATCTGCACGCCATACTCCTTCGCTGCCTGAAGAGCACCTAAAACGATCTCATTCGGGGCGTGATCGCCGCCCATTGCGTCGATAATGATTTTCATGTTTCTTCCTCTTTTCTGTATAGCAATTCACGTAAATGATCCAGCGCACGATTTGCGATGGCAAGATTCTTATTTGCCTTACCTTTTACCCGATACTCCAGTGCATCGATAATGCCAAAATTCACATTCATAGGCTGGAAAGATGTTACGCTTTGATCGCTGATATAATGTCCCAGTGCACCGATTGCAGTTTTTGTGGAAAAATCCACAGGGGTCTTTCCCTGTAATCTGGCTGCCATAGAGATTGCTGCCAGACAACCGGAGGCACAGGACTCCACATAGCCCTCTACGCCCGTCATCTGACCGGCAAAGGCAATCAGAGGCTGCCGACGATCCGCATAGCAGTGATCCAAAAGTCCGGGGGAATTTAAGAATGTATTGCGGTGCATTACTCCGTAACGCACAAACTCCGCATTGCGCAATGCAGGTATCATGGAAAACACCCGTTTCTGCTCAGGGAACTTCAAATGTGTCTGAAAACCAACCAGGTTATAGATATTACCCGCGGCATTATCCTTACGAAGCTGAACCACTGCATAAGGCTCTTTCCCGGTTTTGGGGTCTTTCAGACCCACAGGCTTCAGGGGACCGTAGCGAAGCGTATCCTCGCCTCTCCTTGCCATAACCTCTACAGGCATGCAGCCTTCAAAGACGTTTTTATCCTCAAAGCCATGCACCTCTGCCTCCTGGGCATTACGCAATTCCCGCACAAAGGCGGTATATTGCTCTTTGTCCATGGCGCAGTTGATATAGTCCGCCGTGCCACGGTCGTAGCGGGAAGCAAACCATGCCTGCTCCATGTCAATAGACTCTGCAGTAATCAAGGGTGCTGCTGCATCAAAGAAATGAAGATAATCTCCTTCACCAAAATAAGCTGCGATGGCATCGCTCATGGCATCGGAGGTCAGGGGGCCGGTGGCGATAATCGCCGGAGGCTCCGGCATTTCGGTTACCTCACCGCTGATCACGCGAATATTGGGGTGATTACGGATTTTCTCCGTAACCATGGCAGAAAAGCCATAGCGATCCACAGCAAGACAGCCGCCTGCCTCAACACGTGTTGCATCGGCACAGGCCATAATCAAGCTGTCCAAAAGTCGAAGCTCTTCCTTCAGGAGACCTACTGCGTTTTCCAGACGGTCTCCGCGGAGGGAGTTGGAACAAACCAGCTCTGCGAAATCCGCGCAGTGATGTGCAGGCGACATTTTCTGCGGCTTCATCTCATAGAGAAGAACCTGAAATCCTCTCTGCGCCAGCTGCCAGGCCGCTTCGCAACCGGCAAGGCCGGCACCTATAACCTTAACTTCCGTCATTTCGTTTTCTTTCCTTTGGTGGATTTGGTTGTTTTCGTGGTCTTTGTAGTCTTTTTCTTGGGCTGCTCGGGAAGCTCCTGTGCTTCCTCTACTGACTCAGCCGTTGCTTTGGGCATACGGCGCTTATAACCGCGTTTCTCCTCCGGCAGGAACTCCTTGCACTCAGGATTAATACAGAAGGGCTTCATCTGTCCCCTTCCGGATTTCTTAAACAATGTCTGACCACAGACAGGACAATCGTTGGAGGTAGGTACATCCCAGGTCATAAAGCCACAATCCGCGCCGCGCTCACAGGAGTAATATACGTAGCCCTTCTTTGACTTGCGCTTCAGGATCGTGCTGCCGCAGTTGGGGCAGCGGCCGGGCATCCGTTCCACAATCGGCTTGGTGTTCTTGCATTCAGGGAAACCGGGGCAAGCCAGAAAACGACCGAAGCGTCCGATCTTGATGACCATCTTTCTTCCGCACATATCGCAGATTTCGTCGCTTTCCTCATCGGGGACCTTAATTCGTTTTCCCTCCAGCGCCTCCTCAGCAGCGATCATACGGCTGCGGAACTGGGCATAGAAGGAACGCAGGATCTCCTTCCATTGAACCTTTCCGGTTTCCACCTGATCCAGTTGGCTCTCCATATGAGCAGTAAACTCTACATCAATAATATCGTCAAAGCGTTCCAGCATAAGGTCTGTAACCACGAAGCCAAGAGGGGTGGGAGAAAGGCGCTTGTCCTTCTTAATAACATATTCCCGATCCTGAATCGTGGCAACAATGGAAGCATAGGTGGACGGACGGCCGACCCCCTTCTCCTCCATAGCCTTAACCAGGGTTGCTTCGGTAAATCTGGCAGGAGGAGATGTAAAATGCTGCTCTTTTGTCAGTTTATCGGCACAGAGAAGCTCATCGCCTCTGAGATTGGGCAGACTCCCCGCCTTATCTTCGCCATCGTCATCCTTCCCCTCTTCGTAAATGGCCGTAAAGCCGGGGAACTTCATAATCTGATCCGTGGCACGGAAAATATGGCCGCTGCACTGAACATCCAGCTGTACCGCATCATAAACCGCTTCTGCCATCTGACAGGCAACAAAACGGCTCCAAATCAGCTTGTAAAGGCGGTACTGATCCTTGGTAAGATCTCCCTTGATCTGCTCGGGATCCAGATGCACATTGCTGGGACGGATTGCCTCGTGGGCATCCTGTGCGCCGTCCTTCTTCTTGAAACGGCGAGTGGTCTTGGGATAAAACGCTGCGCCGTAGCGGGAGAGAATAAAGTCCTTAGCTGCGCTCAATGCCTCCTCCGATAGACGGAGAGAGTCTGTACGCATATAGGTAATCAAACCCACAGTGCCCTCAGAGCTGATGTCCACGCCTTCATAGAGCTGCTGGGCAATCGACATGGTGCGGCGAGGGGTCATGTTCAGCTTACGGGATGCCTCCTGCTGTAGGGTAGAGGTGATAAAGGGAGGCGTAGGCGTACGGCGCTTCTCTGTACGCTTCAAGGAAGCAATGGTAAAATCCTTGCCCTGTACCTGGCGAATAATCTCATCAGCCTGCGCCTCGGTATTAAGTTCCCGTTTCTTGCTGTCGCCGTAATATCTGGCCGTAAACACTCCGGGCTGCTCCTTGCAGCGAAGATGGGCATCCAGCGTCCAATACTCTTTGGGAATAAATGCCTCAATTTCTCTTTCCCGATCCACTACAAGACGGGTAGCTACAGATTGAACACGACCGGCAGAGAGACCTCTGCGGATCTTCTTCCACAGCAGAGGACTCAGCTGATAGCCGACAATGCGATCCAAAATCCGTCGTGCCTGCTGCGCATCGACCAGATTGTAGTCTATCTCTCTGGGCTGAGCGATACTGGAGAGGACCACCTTTTTCGTGATCTCATTAAATGTAACACGCTTTGCCTTCTGGTCAGAGAGATCAAACAGCTCCTTAATATGCCAGGAAATGGCCTCACCTTCACGGTCAGGGTCAGTTGCGAGATAAACGCAGTCTGCCTGATCTGCTGCTGTACGGAGCTTTTCAATAATGCCATCTTTATTTTCAAGGGGCTGATACTGGGGCTCAAAATCCCGCTCCAAATCAACACCTAACACACTCTTAGGGAGATCCCGAAGGTGACCCATACATGCCTCTACCCGATAATCGGGTCCCAAATATTTTCCAATCGTTTTCGCCTTAGAAGGAGATTCAACGATCACTAAATTACTATGCTTTGCCATTGAGGCGCCTCCGAACTTGTATCAATTTCGTTTCACATAATTTCCCGAATTGCGGGTTACCAGTCTTTTGATTTGCAGGGTCGTAACGGCAGCGCTGACCTTATAAACAGGAAGTCCTGTATCAACAGATAAATTGTCTATATGAATAAGCTCTGCGGTCAAATGATCCAAAATCAGTTTTTCATCCGATGACAAATTATTATCCACCGGTTTTTCGTCACTATAATTCTTTTTCTCCGGAATGTCAATCTTTTTCCGCGCGAACGGTCTTTCCACCACCGGAGAATAAATGGGAAGCGTATTGGAATAACGGCTGATCAGGAGTTTTTTCATATTTTCGGCTTTCTTGGGATCGAAGAGCTTGCCGGGGAAAAGCTCCAGATATTCCGAAAGAACATCCCAGCCACACTCTGCCATATAAGCACCTTCGCGAAGCAGACGATTGCTGCCCTGGCAGGACGCAATTCCAACATTTCCCGGAACTGCAAATACATCTCTGCCCTGATCCAGGGCATGGTTTGCAGTAATCAGCGAACCACTGCGCTCCGGAGCTTCTATGATAACAACACCCAGGCTGAGCCCACTGATGATACGGTTTCGTACAGGAAAATTGCCGTTAAAAGGGCCGGTGCCGGGACGGTATTCGCTGAGCAGGCATCCGTGCTTGGTAACCTCATGGAACAGCTTCTCGTTTTCTTTCGGATAAGGCACATCCACTCCGGAACCGAGAACACAAATCACAGGTGTCTGACCTTCCAGAGCGCCCTTCAGCGCCATGGTATCAACACCTCTGGCGCCGCCTGTCACAACCATTCCGCCGCCGCAGGCAATAGATTTTCCGAATTCCTTGCCGTTCTGCAAACCGTACAGACTGCAGTCTCTTGTACCTACAATACCGATTCCTGCCTCTGCATCCACATCGGGAAATTCTCCTTTATAATACAGCACCATGGGAGGGTCAGGAATACTCTTTAAGCGGTTTGGATACATCTCGTCTCCAAATGTCAGGATTTTAATCCCTTTATCCCTGCACTCGTCCATCAGTTCATAGGCCGAATCCAAAGATTTATCGGTAAGAGACTGAATCACACGCTCACTGCGCAGGCCATCGGAACGGAACTCCTCCGCCGACATCTCAAAAATCCGCTCCGCAGAGCCATATCTGGAAATCAGAGTTGCACCGCCGCGAATTCCAATATACTTTCTTGTTGTGAGCCAAAGCCAATGTTCCTGCATGATGATCTCTCTTTTCTATCTGATTATCGCATTTGCCACATAACAATTGCGGCAGCAATACCCGCATTTAAGGATTCACAGCGTTCACTCATAGGAATAATGATCTGTTCATCGGAGGCATTCAGCAACTCGTCACAGATCCCCTGCCCCTCACTGCCGATCACTATAATATAATCTTTCAGCTTGAGAGTAGACAGATCCTTCGCTTTGGGCGTAAGGGCTGTTGCCGCAAGAGGAATTGATTTTTCTCTGCACACAGAGAGTATTTCATCCATCAGCGCATATTGCGGAGTGCAACGAAGAACCGCGCCCATAGAAGCACGCAGCGTCTTCAGGCTGTAAGCATCTGCGCAGCCATTGGTCAAAACCACCGGAACAGAAAATGCATCCGCAGTACGGAGGATCGTTCCAAGGTTGCCGGGATCCTGAATTCGATCCAGCAGCAGCATACCGCGCCGAAGGAAAAGCGACTTCTCCTCCGGCAGAGTGCAGGTAAAAACAACCCCCTGTGGTGTCCGCATTTCCGAAAGGCTCTCCATCAGAGAAGCGGGAATCTGAACGACTCGAACACCTTCCGGAAGCTCCGGAAGCAAAATCCCCTCACTGATAATGACAGTATTAATTTTAGGATACCACTTTATGGCCTCGGAAAGGAGCTTGAAGCCGTCTGCCACAAACTCCCGGCATTGAAGACGATATTTACGATCGGTTTGCAGCCGCTTAATATGCTTGATCAGCGGATTCTGCGCGCTGGTGATACGCTCCATACTATCTCCTTATTGGCGCTAATCTATGCAGCAGAAAAAGCACAAGGGCAAATTGTCCTTGTGCTTATTTCAATGTTACGGTCTCATCGTGGGGAAGAGGATGACCTCTCTAATGGTATCCTGTCCTGTTAAAAGCATGACGCAACGGTCAATACCAATACCCAGGCCGCCTGTGGGGGGCATACCATATTCCAGTGCGTTGATGAAATCTTCATCCATCATACCGGCCTCCTGGTCACCCTTTTCACGCATCTCAACCTGCTTGCGGAAACGCTCCTTCTGGTCGATGGGGTCGTTCAGCTCAGAGAAGGCATTGCCCATCTCGCTGTGGCAGATAAAGAGTTCGAAACGCTCCGTGAGTCTGGGATCGGAGGGAGAGCGCTTTGCCAGAGGAGACACATCCACGGGATGCATGGTAATAAAGGTAGGCTGAATCAGCTTCTCTTCCACATGACGATCAAAGCACTCATAGAGGTAATTACCCCAGGTATGATCCTTATCCTCGCCCAGCTCCACGCCGACGCTCTTTGCCAGGGCTTCTGCTTCTTCATCGGTATTCACAGCCATAAAGTCAATGCCAAGATGCTCCTTGACAGCCTCAGCCATGGTCATACGCTTCCATCCGGGAGTCATATCCAGCTTGTGACCCATCCATTCCAGCTCATAAGTGCCGAGAATGTCCATGCAGGCAGTAGAAAGCAGTTCCTCAAACAGATCCATCATATCATTGAAGTCTGCATAGGACTGATACAGCTCCACCGTAGTAAACTCGGGGTTGTGACGGGGATCAAGTCGGAGGCCAAGCGGTCTTAGGAAGACAATAGA
>JAZNVK010000265.1:0-2296 GCA_045592805.1 Faecousia sp. | reverse complement strand
GGCTGCCGCACTCCTTACAGTTCTTCTTAGGAGACAGCTTAAAAATATCAAGACCTTTCAAAGCCATTGTATGTATCCTCCTTCTTAGCAGAGTTCAGTAATGAACTTCTTGATGGCAGCCACGGAAGCGGGGTGACGCAGCACAACTGCATCAGCGCCACCGGTCAGGTCAGCTGCAGCGGTAGTGACTTCCATGGAGATGGCACGCTCTTCCATGCAGCCCCATGCGGGCTCATCCTCAACGGATGCGGTGGACTCCTTCACGCCCCAGGTGTCGTTGCAAACGGCAGCCAGGATGGGCATCTGCAGGTCAGCATCAGACTGCTGCAGAGCGGCCAGGCGAATACGGTCGAAGGTGGAAGCGGCATACTCGTAGCCGTAGCCAACAGCGGCAGTACCGATGTCCATAACAACGTTTTCGGGATTGACATTCAGACCCTTCAGCATGATGTTCAGCTGCTTGGCCAGGTTGATGTCGTCAGCAGTCTCGGCGCCCAGCTTCTGTGCGCTTGCCAGAGCAACGGAAGCACCGACGGTCTTATAGTTTTCGTTCTTAGCGGACATAAACAAAGCGTTCTTACCAGCCAGAGCCTCGGCGATGGCAGGCAGCAGCTCGTTGTCCTTCTCCACGTTCTTGCAGCCCATAACAACGATAGGCTTGGAAACGGCTTCGGCAACAGCCTTTGCGTCAGCGACACAGTCGGCAACGCTTCTGTCGGCACCGTTGGGATCTGCGCTGACGAAGTTCAGGCAGATGAAGTCGACACCTTCCAGGGCCTCAGCCTTCTTGGCACGCTCAGCCATAGTGTTGCAGCCGGCGTAGAACTCAGTAAGACCGGGAACAGTCCACTCGGCAGCAGCGTCAGAGATTTCCACACCGATCTTGGGCGCATTTTCGATGGCCGCATCGAAGGTGTAGAAGGGCAGCACATTCTGTCCGCCGATGACGATTGCCTTGTCACCGGTGCCCAGAGTCACGGCATTGATCTTGCCGCTAAAGGGCTGCGTCTTAGGAACAAAAGACATGATTGGTTTCCCCCTTGTAAAAATATAAATGATTTTATAATAGTGAACAGAGAAACGCCCTTCCTCCGCAAAGAGGCGTGCCCTTCCCTTTCATTATACGGATTTAAAGGCCAAGCTTCTCCATAACGCCCTTCAGGGCCTGCTTGACCGGGTTGGACCGGGGCAGCTTGCTGGAGGGCTCGCCGTCGCAGTCGCAACGATAGACAGCTTCATCCTGCGGCAGAACTCCCAGCAGCTCCAGACCGTACTTATCGATCTCCGCCTTGACACCACTATCCAGCTCCCCATTGGGTGCACGGTTAATAATGATGCCCATTTTCCCGGGATTCAGCTCCATTTCTTCGATCATTTCGGCAACTCTGGCTGCCGCCTGAACGCCCCGGCGGGAGCAATCAGAAATCAGAAGCATGGTATCCACATGGGGCAGAGTGCCTCTGGCTACATGCTCAAGGCCTGCCTCATTGTCCATCACGATATACGAATAATTTTTTGCGTACTTGTCCACCTGTGTTTTCAGAATGCCGTTGACAAAGCAATAGCAGCCCTTGCCCTGGGTGCGACCCATAACCAGCATATCGTAGTCATCTTCCTCCACAATGGCGGAGTTGAATTTATACTCAGCGTAATCAGCTTTTGTCATGCCGGAAGGAAGAGTCCCCTTCAGCTCGGCCTGCGCCATCTCTTCCCGGATGGCGCCCAGAGAGGTTTCTACCTCAACACCCAGCACCTCGTTCAGGTTGGAGTTGGCGTCTGCGTCTACAACCAGAACCGGACCGGTTTTCTTGCTGCACAGATAGTCAATAATCATACCGCAGGTGGTGGTTTTACCCACGCCGCCTTTGCCGGCTACTGCGATGGTATGCGGTGTTGCCATAACAGAATACTCCTTTTCCGTACCGGGGAATGCTGCACTCCCTGAAAATGAGCGCACTGCACCCATATCGATACAAGTATATCTTACCACATCCGCACTATAAATTCAACCACATTTTCTGAGAAAATTCTCATTTTCCCAACAGACTTTTTGTCCATAAAGCCTATGCCTGAAAAACAAAATGACCGCCGCTGCGGTTTGAAGTGACCCCAAAAAGTTAGACAAATATTTCTAACTCAAATTGTTTAAGCTGCCGAAAGGGCTTGCTGTCTGTGTAATGCAGGTGGCAAGCCCTTTAGTCTTGCCTTAATTCGTCGGTTATTATAGTAATCAATATAGTCAATTAGTTCTGCCTTGAAGTGTTCTACAGAATCAAATTCTTGCAGGTAGAGCAGT
>JAZNVK010000264.1:0-1845 GCA_045592805.1 Faecousia sp. | reverse complement strand
TATATTGATTTCGCCGTTGATACATTGCCGTACCAATTCTACTTTATCTTCTATGCTTAGTTTTTGCTTCCTTGGCATAAAAACACCCCTATGAAAGACAGTTTTGTTTTTTCACTGTCTCTCATAGGGGTAGCATATCACTGAGGTGCCTCTTTGTGTTAATGAATCGTGAATAAGGTCGGTATGTGCTCTGCCCATGGATTTGAAATGGCAACAAGCAGAAATTTGCCGGTCTGTTTATAAACTAATAACTAACAGCTAAGGACTAAAAACTGAGGTGTGCCTTCGGCACGGATTTGGATATTTAGCCCGTCAAACAGAAATTTGCCGAACAGTTGGATGCAGTGCCAATTTCCACCGTAGGGCGCGACTACCAGGCGCGCCGAAACCAACCACACCGGCAATCAACTCCGTAGGGGCGAACCCACGTGTTCGCCCGTGGCACTACCGACAGGCAATGCATCTACAGGTGCTCTGTAAATTTACCATAATATAATTATGTAAACCGCGCATATTTAGCACAAAGGAACTTAACGAATAATCATTGCAAATAATCATTAGAAAAAAACGTCCCACACACGGGAAGTCAAACAGAAATTTGCCGAACTGTTTTCCGCAGCCAACGCCTCCCGTATCAGGAGAAATTTCAGGCTATGAGTAAGGCATCAAATTACGCATTGTCATTGCGAGGCCACCTGTGGCCGTGGCAATCCGCATCCTTAAAAACTACCGTTTTTACACTAAATTCCCATATAATCGAAACATTTTTGGAACGGATTGCCACGTCGGGCTTACGCCCTCCTCGCAATGACATGGCTCTTCGTTAGACTGTACTTCTATTGAAAAGGTGGATTTAGACGGAAGCAAACAGACCGATAAACATCTATTTGACTCTATCTCAAATCCACGGTTGGAGCCGATACCATCATTCGTAATTCATCCTTCATCTTTACTCCTTCACCAAAACAAATCCCTCAAAAAAATCGCTCCACCGCCCTTGACAAATACCCCCTATGGGTATATAATATAGATACCCCAAAGGGGTATATGGAGGTGTGATTTATGGAACATTGCTGTGAACATCGTACCAAACAGCGTTCGCAGGAGGAGTATACTGCCCTGATCCATCGGCTGAGCCGCATTGAGGGTCAGGTGCGTGGTGTGCGGAAAATGGTAGAGACCGATGCCTATTGCACGGACATTCTCACCCAGGTCAGCGCCATTCAGGCGGCGCTGAACGCTTTTAATCGGGAACTGCTTTCCAACCATCTGCGCAGCTGCGTGGCAGAGGATCTCCGTAACGGGAAGGACGAGACTATTGACGAATTCGTCCAGACCCTGCAAAAGCTCATGAAGTAAGGGAGGTAACCAGATGCAAAAATTCAACGTCACCGGCATGAGCTGCGCCGCCTGCTCTGCCCGCGTGGAAAAGGCGGTAAGCAAGCTGGACGGCGTAACGAGCTGCTCGGTAAACCTGCTGACCAATTCCATGGCGGTGGAAGGCGGCGCTACGGACGGCGAAATCATCGCCGCTGTGGAAGGCGCAGGCTATGGGGCATCCCCCAAACAGGCGGAAGCCGCTGCAAAGCCCGCCGCCGCTGAAGACACGCTGAAGGACCGCGAGACCCCCGCCATGAAAAAAAGGCTTTTCACTTCGCTGGGCTTCCTCATCGTGCTGATGTATATTTCCATGGGCCACACCATGTGGAACTGGCCCGTACCGGCATTCCTCGGCGAAAATCCGGTATCTCTCGGCATCGCGCAGATGCTGCTGGCGGGCATCGTGATGGTCATCAACCAGAAATTCTTTGTAAACGGCTTCAAGGGCGTGCTGCACGGCGCGCC
>JAZNVK010000263.1:0-2576 GCA_045592805.1 Faecousia sp. | reverse complement strand
GGACAGCACCGTCACGGGCAGACCGATGTTGTTATTGAAATTACCCTCGGTTTTGTGGGTCAAAAAGCGCTGCTGCAGCACCGTGGCGATCATTTCCTTGGTAGTGGTCTTGCCTACGGAACCGGTGACACCCACGCAGCGCAGCGGCAGCAGCTTGCGGTACTCCCGTGCCAGCTCCTGCAGCGCCTTGGCCGTATCCTCCACATAAATGGCGGGGATACTCGCATCCAGGGGCTTGGAGGCCAGCACCGCCACAGCGCCCTTTTCCAGGGCCTGGGGGACAAAATCATGGCCGTCCCGCGCCCCTGCCATGGCCACAAAAAGCTGACCCTTTTGCAGCCGACGGGTGTCAAAATTCACGCCGTGAAAGGCGATCTGTGCATAGTTCGGGTCAATTCTTCCGCCGATGAGGGCGGCTGCCTGCCCCAAGGTCATTGTTTCTCTTCCCATAAGGCCGCTGCCACCTCCTCCCGTTCGTCCAGATGGAATTTTCCCTTGCCGATGATCTGATAATCCTCATGTCCCTTGCCGGCCAGAACGAGGATGTCGTCCTTCTGCCCCAGAGACAGGGCAAGCCGGATGGCCTTGCGGCGGTCAGGCTCTACCACATAAGGAGTTTGGGTCTGCTGCATCCCCTCCAGGATGTCTGCAATAATGGCATCGGGCTCCTCCGTACGGGGATTATCAGAGGTGACGATGACCAAATCGGCACAGGCTGCGGCAATTTCGCCCATCATGGGGCGCTTGGTATGGTCACGGTCGCCGCCGCAGCCAAAGAGGGCGATGACTCTGCCCTTGGCAAAGTCCCGGACGGAGCGAAGCACATTCTCCAGGCCGTCGGGAGTGTGGGCGTAGTCGATAAGGACGGTATAATCCTTCCCGGGGGTGGGAACCACCTCGATGCGCCCCTTGACACCCTTGGCGCAGGACAGGGCGGACACCGCCTGCTGTAAATCAATGCCCAGCTGACGGGCAATGCCCAGAGTCAAAAGGGCGTTGCTGACGGTAAAACGGCCGGGGATGCCTAAAGTCAGGTGGGCGCACTCCCCTTCCTGACGGACGTCCATCTCAATGCGGTCGGACTCCAGCAGGACATTCTCTGCCCGAAGGTCGGCAGTTGCTTTGGTACTGACGGTGAAAATGCCGCAGTGGGCATCGGCAATCATCTTCGCAGAAGTGGGATCGTCCATGTTGAATACGCCACGGTCGCAGGTGCTGAAAAGCCTTGCCTTGGCACGGCGGTATTCCTCCATGGTCTTGTGGAAGTCCAGATGATCCTCCGTGAGATTGCTGAAAGCACCCACGCTGAAGCGGATGCCTGCCACACGGTGCAGCGCCAGAGCATGGGAGGAAACCTCCATGACCACGTGGGTACAGCCTGCCTCTGCCATTTTGGCCAGCAGCGCCTGCAGCTCGAAGCTCTCGGGGGTGGTGCGCTCCGTGGGGATCACCGTATCTCCGATCATATTGCAGATGGTGCCGATGAGTCCAACCTTTGCCCCCAGGGCGCCCTGCAGCAGTTCCTTCAAAAGATAAGTGACGGAGGTCTTGCCGTTGGTGCCGGTGACACCGATCATCTGCAGCTTTTTCGCAGGATGGTCGTAGAAGTTCTCACCCAGGCTTGCCAGGGCAAGACGAGCATCCTTGACCTGCACCCAGGGAGCATTTTCCGGCATCTGCCGCTCGCAGATCACCGCCGCAGCCCCTCTTGCCACCGCATCGGGGATGTATTTATGTCCGTCGGTGGCAAAGCCGGGGATGGCCACAAACAGATCCCCGGGCTGTACCTCACGGGAGCTGTAGCGCACGGAGCAAATCTCTGTATTCTTCTCTGCGCCCCATTGCAGAACCTCTACGCCTGCAAGCAGCTTTTGTAATTCCATAATTCTCTCCTAATCCATTGCCGTAGTATCGGCAAATGTGACGGTGACCGTAGTCCCCCGTTCCACCTCTGTGCCCGGTGGCAGATCCTGGCTGATGGCGGTCACACGCCACTGCGCAGGGTCAGCGCCCTTGGGCTGTAAGTATAGACCCAGATCCGACAGCTTTCGTGTGGCCTCCTCCAGAGTCATACCCAGGAGGGAGGGTACCACAGGCCGGTCGGTGGGCATTGAATTGTCTGTGTAAAGTAAAACCGTAGCATTTCCGGGCAGCCGGTTTCCCGCCTTGGGGATCTGACTGAGCACCTTGCTGCCGGAGCCGATGATGCGGTAACTCAGGCCGTTTTCCTGCAGCTTTGCCGCCGCCTGAGCTTCTGTCAGCCCCTGCAGATCGGGCATCAGCGCCGTAGCAGCCGCCTCACCCTCGGGCGAAACGCCCAGATAGGGCAGAATATCCTCCAGCACCGCTCCCACCGTGGGCGCTGCCATGACACCGCCGGAAATATACAGCCCCGTGGCTGGATTGGGGGTGTCCAAAGCGATGAGGACGATGTATTGGGGATCGTCCATGGGGGCAATGCCCACGAAGGAGACGATCTTATCCCTGGTCTGTGCGCCGGAGGCATCGGTCTGGTCGGTTTTCTCCGCCGTGCCGGTCTTGCCGCCGATACGGTAGCCTGCCACCTGGGCATTCTT
>JAZNVK010000262.1:0-11754 GCA_045592805.1 Faecousia sp. | reverse complement strand
GCCTCAGCGCCGCAATCCTCAATGACCTGGGTATAGTAGCTGATATAGTCCATGCCGGTGAAGGGGTGGCGGCTGTCACCAAACTTCTCACGGAACTGAGCTGCGGTCAAAACATCCTTGAAGGGGTCGATACCGGCCTCGTCCAGCTGATCCAGGGAGACCAGCTCGTTGCCCACCTCGTCAGAGGGATAGCTGAGCATCAGAACGACCTTCTTCACGCCCCTGGCGATGCCACGGAGGCAGATAGCGAAACGGTTTCTGGACAGGATGGGCAGGATCACGCCTACCTCTTCCCCGCCGAACTTGGCACGGATATCGGCAGCAATGTCGTCCACAGAGGCATAGTTGCCCTGAGCACGGGCTACCACGGACTCGGTAATACCCACGACATCACGGTCCTGCACACTGTAACCGCCCTGCTCGGCAGCTTCCAGTACGCTGGTCACAACGATCTGCGCCAGGTCATCGCCCTGACGAATGATGGGACAGCGGATACCACGGGAGACAGTTCCAATTTTACGGTTCATATCTTAATCCTTCTTTCGAATGAATTTTCAGCGGAATACAAAGCCGTTCTCGTCGGCCTGTTCAATAATTGCCAGAGATTCTACATGATAGCCGTCCTCACGGAGGCCGTCGCCGCCGTGCTGGAAGCCTTTTTCCACAGCGATACCAATACCCAACAGTTCCGCACCGGCCTGCTTGACAATATCCACAAGACCACGGATGGCCTGGCCGTTGGCCAGAAAATCATCGATAATCAGCACCTTATCCTCAGCTGTCAGACGCTCCATGGAGCAGATCAGCGTGGTCTTCTTGCGGTAAGTATAGGAGAAGATCTCGCTCTGATACAGGCCGCCCTCAATATTGTCGCTCTTCGCCTTCTTGGCGAAAATCATGGGAACACCGTAGCGGTAGGAGCAGATGGCTGCCAGGGCAATGCCGCTGGCTTCGGCGGTGAGGATCTTGGTCACGCCGCTGAGGTCAAAACGACGGGCAAATTCGTCGGCCAGCTCCCCCAGAAAGCGAGTGTCTACCTGATGATTGAGAAATCCGTCAACTTTGATGATGTTGCCGGGCAGAATTCTTCCTTCACGGATGATTCGGTTTTTCAATGCTTGCACAGCAGTACCTCCAAAGAAAAAAATGCACCCTTATTATCGCCGTTTTTCCGCAAAATATCAATTGTCTATTCATAGAATTTCAAATGATTTCCTTATTGGAAATTAGATATTATGCCAGAACAAAGGACGCAGCCTCTTTTGGGAGGCTGCGTCGGGATTTATTCACTTTTCAGAAGCTGCTGCTTGCTGAACTGCAGGGTGTACAGGCGGTGATAGCGGCCTTTCTTCCGCAGAAGCTCCTGGTGGTCGCCCTGCTCCACGATGACACCGTGGGAGAGGACGATGATATTATCCGCATGCTGGATGGTAGACAGGCGGTGGGCAACAATGAGCATGGTGCCGATGGTCTTGATGCGCTCCAGGGAGTCCTGGATCAGCAGCTCGGTCTCCGTGTCGATGTTGGCGGTAGCCTCGTCCAGGATGATCACCGAGGGCTTGTGCAGAATGGTACGGGCAAAGCTCAGCAGCTGGCGCTGACCGGCGGAGAAGTTGTTGCCACGCTCCCGAACCACCTCGTCCAGGCCGCCCTCCAGCTTATTGATAAAGCTGTCGGCATTGACATAGCGGCAGGCCTCCATGACCTCCTCGTCGCTGACATCGTCCTTGCGCAGGACAATGTTGCTTCGGATATCGCCGGAGAAAAGGAACACATCCTGCAGCATCTGGCCGAAATGGCGGCGGAGCGAGGCGATCTTGATCTTGCGGATATCCATGCCGTCAATGAGGATCTGACCCTTCTGGATATCGTAGTTGCGGCAGATCAGGGACAGGATCGTGGTCTTGCCGGAGCCGGTGGAGCCCACAAAGGCCACGGTCTGCTTGGGCTGCACATGGAAGGACACGCCCTTAAGAACCCACTCGCCGGGATTGTAGGCAAACCAGACGTCCTTGAACTCAATCTCGCCACGGATCTCCTCCAGCTCGATGGCATCGGGCTCGTCCACCACTTCAGGCACCATGTCCAGAATGGTGAAGATCTTCTCCGCCGAGGCGAAGGAGCGCTGCAGCATATCAAATTGCTCTGCCAGGGTCTGGATGGGGTTGAAGAACTTGGAGATGTACATGTAGAAGGAGACGATGATGCCGCCGTCGATGAGCTGGCCGAACCACTGTGTCTCCTTAATATAGCCCCGGGCGCCCAGGTAGAAGAGGCACAGCACGCAGGAGATATTGAGCATATATACCATGGGGCGGAAAATGCCGAAGACGAACATACGGTTCTGCTTGGCCTTTTTCATGGCTCGGCTCTTGATGGTAAAGTCGTCCATCTTCTGCTGCTCCCGGTTGAAGATCTGGGTGATCTTGATGCCGGAGAGGTTCTCGGAGAGATAGGTATTGACATCGGTGGTGGCATCGCTGACCTTGCGGTGAGCCTTACGGGAGAACTTGCGGAAGATCACCGTAAAGAGGACGATAAAGGGAGCAAAGCACAGCACCATGAGGGTCAGGGCGTAGTTGAGCATCAGCATGGCCACCAGAACGCCGAAGATGACCATAACATTCTTCACCAGGGTAACCAGAATGTTGGTGAACATATAGCTGATGGCATTGGGGTCGTTGCTGACACGGGTGACCAGCTTGCCTACGGGGATATTGTTCAGCTGGGCATGGGAGAGCTTTTCGATGTGGGTGAAGGTATCCTGGCGCAGCTTGGACAGGATCTTCTGGCCGATGCGCTGCAGCAGCATGGCCTGAATGTAGGTACACAGCAGGCTCACCGCCAGTAGACCGGCGTAGAGTCCCACCATGGTAAAGAGCTTGGACAGCTCAAAGTCCGTCTCCACCAGCTCTACCAGATCGCCGATGAGCAGGGGGCCCACCAGATCGTAGAAGATGGAGAAGAGCATGATGAACAAAATAGCCACAAAAGTCTTCCAGTAGGGCTTGGCATACTGCAGCAGGCGCTTGATGATCTCGCCGTCGGGCATATGGCGGTCAAAGCCCATGGTCTCTTTTTTGTTCTTTTCCAGGGCGTAGATCACAATGAACAGCACGGAGAAGAAGCCGATCATGGCGCCGACGATCAGGACAGGTAAGTATTCTCTCATTCTTCAGCGCCTCCTTCCTCTTCCAGCTTCTGAAGATCCACCATCTTGCGGTAATCGGGGCAGGTCTCGTAGAGCTCTGCATGGCTGCCCACGGCCTTCAGCTTGCCGTCGGCAATGAAGATCAGTTTATCCATCTTCTCGATGGTGGAGATGCGGTGGGCGATCAGAATGGTGGTCTTACCGGCTCTGCTGTGGTGGAGATTTTCCAGAATGGTTTTTTCCGTTTTCGTGTCCACGGCGGAGACAGAGTCGTCCAGAATCAGGATGGGCGCATCCTTCATCAGAGCACGGGCAATGGAAATACGCTGCTTCTGGCCGCCGGAGACGGTCACGCCACGCTCGCCCAGAATGGTATCGTAGCCCTTGCCGAAATCGCTGATATTGCTGTGGATATCCGCCAGCTTGGCAGCGGCGCAGATGCCCTCACGGTCATATCCCTCTACACCAAAGGCGATATTATGCTCGATGGTATCGGAGAAGAGGAAATTATCCTGCGGCACATAGGCGCAGCCCTCACGGACGGAGCGAATGGTCACGGAGTTGACATCGTGGCCGTCAATAAAGACGGTACCGTCGGGCACATTGTAGGTACGAAGCAGCAGGTCAACCAGAGTGGTCTTGCCGGAGCCGGTCTTGCCCACCAGACCTACGCTCTCTCCTGCCTCAATGGTGAAGGAGATATTTTCCAGGGCGTCAAACTCCCCGTCGGGATAGCGGAAGTTCAGGTTGCGGAACTCAATTTTGCCACGCACCTGCTCCAGAGGCACGGCATCGGGTCGATCCTTCACATCCTGCTTGGCATCCAGCAGCTCGCCGATGCGGTGCAGAGATGCCCTGCCACGGGAGGTCATATCGATGAGTTCGGAGACCGCCATAATGGGCCAGACGATGGTGGTAAAATAGCCGATGAACTCCACCAGCTGACCGGCATTGAAGCGATCCATATAGACCAGGTAGCCACCGTAGCCTAAGATAATGCAGATGACGCTCTCCACAAAGAGAGTAACCAGCACACGGAAGAGGACGGAGGCCTTGGTATGGGCAATGTTGGCCTCTTCGTTCTCCACATTGAGCTCCTTAAAGGCCAGAAGCTCCTTGGCTTCCTTGACGAAAGCCTTCAGCACGGCGATGCCAGAGAAGCTCTCCTGGGCAAAGTCGGACAGCTTGGAGAAGCACTCCTGACGGTATTCCCACTTGCGCATCATGTACTTGCCCACCACCGTAGCGGAGGCCAGCAGCAGACCCATGGGGATCATGGCCAGAATGGTCAGAAGGGCATCCATGCGCCACATCTTGATCACGGCCAGCACCGCCAAAAGCAGAGAGTCGAAGAACATCATAACGCCCCAGCCGAAGCACTCCTGGACGGTATCCAGGTCGTTGGTGAAGAGGCTCATGAGGTTGCCGACTTTATTGACCTGATAGTATTCACGGCTCAGGTCCTTGGCATTGTCGAACATTTTGTTGCGCAGATCCTCCTCCACACGGATGGCAGAGCCGAAGAACATAATGCGCCACAGGAAGCGGCCAAATACCATGGCCAAAATGATGAGCACCATGGGCATGCAGATCTCGTCCAGGAGGAAGGCCATGTCAAAGGGGACATTGACCCCATCCACCTCTACGTAACCGTTGGTCACACCGTTGATGATCATCTGATAGAAATTCGGGATCAGCAGCTGCAGATAGTCCACCAGAATCAGAGACAGCAGTCCCAGCAGCAGAAAACCCGAATATCGCAGATAGTATCTGTTGATATGTTTACCGAAAATCATTTTTCTCTCCCGGAAATAGGTAATAAGGTTGATTTTTTCAAAAAAGGATGCTATAATGACCCACAGGTCAATAGGGAGCGGTATCGAAGTGGTCATAACGGGGCTGACTCGAAATCAGTTTGGGAGCAATCCCACGTGGGTTCGAATCCCACCCGCTCCGCCAGAAAAAGGCAGATTCCGAAAGGAATCTGTCTTTTTCAGTGAAATCCACCCTTGCGGCTGGGTGAAATATTGCTACGCAATGTGAAATACGCCTGCGGCGTGTGAAATTCGCCTCGACGGCGAGCGGGTGGATTTCATTTCACATTTTGCTATTGCAAAATATCTCACAATTCACTACGTGAATTATTTCACCGTGCATTTGCACGATTTCACTAAAAAGATTCTTGGCAGACTTGGCGAAAGTCTGTCTTTATTTTTACAAGATCTCTCTCAATGCCTGCACCTGCTCTGAGGTGGTTGCCCAGCTGGTGACGAAGCGGATGACGGTGTGATTTTCGTCATAGGCCTCCCAGAAGCTGTAGGCTACTTTTTCCGAGAGGGCGGGCAGCTTGGCATTTTCCATGATCAGATACTGCTGGTTGGTGGGGGACTCCCGCCAGAGCCGGCAGTTTTTTTCCCGGAATACGGTCTTCAGTTCCTCGGCACGGGCGATGGCATTGCGGCTGATCTCAAAATAGAGGTCGTCTGTAAAGAGGGCATCAAACTGTACACCCAACACCCTGCCCTTGGCCAGAAGCGCCCCATGCTGCTTGACCACAGTGAGGAAATGCCTGGGCATACCGCCCCTGGGGAAGACCACAGCCTCGCCGCAGAGGGCGCCCACCTTGGTGCCGCCGATGTAGAACACATCGCACAGCTGCGCCAGTTCCGGCAGACTCAGGTCGGAGGCGCTGCTCATGAGGCCGTAGCCCAAACGGGCGCCGTCAATGAAGAGGGGGATCTCATAGGACCGGCAGACCGCATAAAGGGCGCTCAGCTCCGCCTTGGAATACAAGGTACCCAGCTCCGTGGGATAGGAGATGTAGACCATGCCGGGGAACACCATATGCTCGTGGCTCTCATCGGCATAGAAGGTCTTAAGCAGCTGCTCCACATCGGTGGCCGCCAGTTTGCCGTCCTGCTCCCGGATCTCCAGTACCTTGTGGCCGGTGTACTCAATGGCACCGGCTTCGTGGAGGCTCACATGGCCGGTTTTTGCGGCGATGACTCCCTCGTAAGAGCGCAGCAGGCCGTCAATGACCACCGCATTGGTCTGGGTGCCGCCCACCAGAAAGAAGATCTCCGCCTCGGGCGCATTGCAGGCAATGCGGATCTTTTCTTTGGCACTTTGGCAGAACTCGTCTCCGCCGTAGCCGGTCTGGGGCTGCAGGTTGGTCTCCATGAGGCGCTGCAAAAGCTTGGGATGCGCACCTACATTGTAATCGTTTTCAAAAGAAAGCATAGTCCACCTCCTTGCGAGTATCTATTTTACACATTTTGTAAAAAATTGCAAGTCCTTTGCTGAAAAATTTTAGATCAGAACACCTGCACTTCCTGCAGGATCGCCTTTTCGGGGCCCTGATAGCCGTTATAGACCGTGGTCTTCTCGGAAAGACGGATCCGGCTGAGCACCCGGCTCAGCTTGCCGGAGATGGAGATGCCGGTGACGGGAATGGTCTTTTCGCCGTCGTGATAGTAGGCCAGACGGACTTCGCCGCCGATGTAATCCTTGTAGAAATCCACCTGCAGACCGGACATGGAAACCACGGAGAGCCACTTGCCCTCGCTGAAATCCGCTTCCCCGGCGCTACCGGGATTTACCTGCAGACAGGGCAGGTCGCCGGTGGGCGTTTCGCCCAGATACTGGCCGTAGGGGTTGGAGCCGTAGTAATCGGTCACCACACCCTGTGAGACAATGGTCTGCTCCTTTAATGCCACGCCGTCGGCATCAAAGGCGGCGCTGCGGACACTGCCGGGAATGGCGCCACGCATGGTAATGGTCAGCTTGTCGCCGGTGGGGTCTTTCTGAATGGCATCGCCCTTGCGGAAGAGATTTCTGCCGGAGAAGACCGTGGCAAAATTCAGGCCACGGGCGATATTCCAGCACAGCTGTGCCAGCTCCTGCTCCGGAAGGATCACCTTGCAATCGGTAATCGTCTCAGGCTTTGTGGCGATATAGCGGTCGGAGACCTCTTTCAGCCCCTGGGCGATCTTGGCGGTGATATCCTCAGGGTCGGGATTGCCGAAATTATGCTGCAAGTAGAGCTCCACGCTCTGCTCCGTGCCGTTGTAGGTGGGAATGGCCTCCACCATGGCATCGTAGCTGACCTGCTCTTTTTTCAGGCCACGGCTGTTTTCCACGCTGCGGATATGCTTGTTCAGGAAGATCTCCACGGAGTTCAGTGCCGTATCCTCTGCGGTCAGGGCGGCAAAAACCGCCTGATGGATGGCTGCGGCATGGTCGCTGACCTCGCCCCGGGCGAAGCCGCTGTCTACCGCAAACGTCCCCTGCTCCCCTGCGGGCAGCTCAAAATTCTTGTTATGGATCAGCAGCGCCTTCTGCACCGCCTCTTCAATATAAGTGTCGATCTGGGCTTCGGTGGTGGAGGGATAGATGAAGAACTGCGCCTCGCCCTTGCACTCGCCGTGGTTCACGTAGACCGTGACCTCCTTGTCGCAGGTATCGGTGCGGCGGAGGGTCTCCAGCTTGCCCTTGACAAAGAACAGCTCGTAGCTCTCCTTGCTGTGGATATTGATTCGATAGTCGCTGATGCGGCTGTCTTTCTTCAGTTGTTCAATGACGTACTTCATCCCAGTTTCACCTTCGCTTTCAATGCGGGGCCGCCGTCGCTGACACGCACCCATTCCTTATAGCCTTTGCCGCAGCTGCCTGCGCCGATGATCCGCATGGAGTCGGAGATCATGGAGATGGACCGCAGCAGGTCCGGCACATAGCCGCTCATGACCACGGGAGCCACATAGTTCTCCGTCAGTTTGCCGTCTACGATCTCGATGCCGTACTGGGCAACGCACTGGATCGCCCAGTTCTTGGGGTCCTCCATGCCGTTGCTGGTCTGGAAAAGCATGTAACCGTGGTCAATGGAGGCGATCATATCCTCTAATTTATCCTTGCCCGGTTCAAAGAAGGTATTGGTCATACGGGAGTACGCCTTGCGACGGGTGGACTCTCTGCGGCCGTTTCCGGTGGGAGCCAGCCCCAGCTGCACTGCAGAGGCCAGATCAGAGATGCCGGTGACCAGGATGCCATCCTTGATGATCTGGGTATCGCCGGCCAGAACGCCGTCGTCATCGAAGAAATAAGAGGCCGTGCTGAGGGCAGCGCCTGCACCGTCCCGCATATTGCAGATGGGAGAGGCCACATATTTGCCCACATACTCCTTGGCCAGAGCACGGTCCTTGACGAACTGATCCAGCTCCACGCCGTGGCCGAAGGCTTCGTGGGCGATGAGGCCGGTGATGGAGGCATCGGTGATCACATCATAGACACCAGGGACAATGGGCTGGGCGGCGGTCAACTTCTGAGCGGTATGGAGCAGAGGCTCGGCCAGCTTGGGCAGATCCTCCAGCACCCGGGACAGCAGGTTGGAATATGCGCTCTCATGAGCCTGCACCACTTTCCCGTTGTCGCCGTAGACCGCCACCATGGAACCGTTGATCCAGGTGTAGTACTGATCCAGCTCACGATGCTCGGAGATAAAGAGCTTGCTGATCTCCAGGGTGTTTACCGACACCACCGCATTGAGGAGCTTCTCGCTGCTTTCCAGCAGCTTGGCGCAGTTGGTCTTGCAGAAGTCCAGGATCTGAGCGTCGGTGTAATCTGCCAGATCCGTAGGACGGCTGAAGCTCTGCACCAGAGGCGCATCGGGCAGCTCCACCGGAGCGATGGTCTGCTCCTGCACCGAGGCTGCCAGGGTGAAACCGCTGCGGATCTTCTCTGCCAGGAGAGAAATGTCGCCGTCAATATCGTCCAGAGAATACTCAAAAAACACGCTGCCCTTGCTGACCTTTACCACGAAGCCGCAGCCGGTGTATCCGCCGGAGCGGATGCCGGAGGTATTGCGGTCGGCATGGATACCGGTCTCCTTGATGTCCTCGCCCAGGATGCTGACGTAGCCATAGTCCCGGCGCAGCTCCTGCACCAGCGCCTTGGCAGCCGCCCGTCGGGATGCTAAAAATTCCGAAAAGCTCATTTTCTTTCATTCCTTCTTTCTACTTCATTTTCCTTTCAGTATATCATATTTTCAGGTAAATGCAAGTACACGATGTAAAAACAAACGCCCAACCATCGGTTGAGCGTTTTGCTTATTTGGTAATGATGCTGTGAACAGAGGCCGGAACATAGGCGGAGACATCCAGACCGTAGCTCAGCAGCTCCTTGACCATAGACGAGGAGACCGCCACGTTCTCCGCACGGAAGTAGACATACTCCATGCCGGGGTAGATCAGCTTATTGACCTCGGCAATGTTCTCCTCGTAGTTGTAATCCATATTGTTCCGAAGGCCACGGATCATATACTTAATGCCGTTGGTCTTGGCATAGTCCGCCACCAGACCGTCATGGATCAGAACGGTGCAGTTGGTAATGGCATTCTCTTCCAGCGCACCCTCAATGGCAGAGCGGATCTTCTGAGCATCGAAGCTGCGCTTCTTTTTGGAGTTGACACCGATGATGATATAAACCTCCTCAAACAGCGCCGCCGCCTTTTTCACAATATCTAAATGCCCATTGGTAAACGGGTCAAAAGACCCGGGATAGATGGCTCGTTTGTTCATGATATTCCTCTCGCTTTTTGGTTTCACTCATTATACATCGCTGATGTGTCGCAGGCAAGCATTATTTTTCAATTTCCAGAATACTTTCCCACATTCGACGGACATCTACACCTACATAACCGCTCTCCTGCCCGTCATTTACCTCGATCACGATCCATTCGCCCTTTTCGGTTTTCGCAAGATCAACGGCCAAAAACGGCACATTCACACGATCCGCAGCGTGCTGACCCAACGTAAAAGCTACTTCTCTATCTGCCGCATCTAAACGGTAATGTTTTCCAATCGTCCAGTAGGGACCCCAGCCAACCAGCTGTCGCCGCCAGAAGAACAGGCGAAACTCATAACTTAAGGGCACCATGTCTGGGAAAGAGCTCGTGTCTACTGCCTTCAAGGGGACATACTCACGAATTGCAACCTCCTGCCAATGCAGGATGGTGTCAGTTTCCCAAAGCTGTTGAAGCTGAAGATACATAGATTCGTTTTCAATGATGCAGAGCTTTCGGCTGTGCCTGCTGGTCTGCCGATCTCCTTTTACGAAGAAGGGAAAGGAAAAATCCTTCCGAACAAGCTCCAAAGGTGGCAGTTTCGGGTATAATTTACTGAAAGGAGTGCATCCCGAAAGAAGCGAATACCAGCCGGAGAGCTTACTTGCCCGTCGGTGTTCCTCCGGCGATACCAGAGGCCAAAGCGCCATTTCAGCGAGCTTGTCGCACACCTCGTCGTAGTCTGCAATTGCACCGATCCGTAGCAGCAGCGGTTGATTGACCCCCTGAATGACAGATGTACAGGGAAACCAATTTCGAAATGGAAAGTCATAGCTGCTGTTTTGGATGGTTTTTACCATGATTGGAAGATTCCGAAGGAGTAAAAAGTCATCATAGAGGCGTTCCATGCTCCATTTCCCTTCCTTTCATGGTGTGCAGTCAGTCCCTGACTTCGTATTTCATGTGGTGGCGCAGGGGCTTTTCGCAGCGGGGGCAGTAGACGAAGCCGTTGGGATACCAGGTACGATAGCCCAGATTCTGCCTGCCGTATTCGAAAATGCAGAGGCAGTATTCGCATTTGATGCGGAAGCGAGGCTCCCGCTGAGAGAGAATGCGGATGGACTCCGGGTGGGGGTTGATGGGATTGGCCGGAGCATTGGCAGGCATATGGAGGGCAGCGCCGCAGGTGTGGCAGAAATTATCCTGCTCCTCGATGGGATTGCCACAGTTTACGCAAAAAGGCATGATCTTTCCCTCCTTATTTCTGCAGAAGCGCCGCCCACTGCCCTTCCTTGAAGCCAATGAGCACGCTGTCTTCGGTGATGAGCAAGGGACGCTTGACCAGCATGCCGTTGGATGAAAGCAGCGCCAGCTGCTCCTCCTCTGACAGCTCGGGGAGACGGTCTTTCAGCTTCAGCTCCTTATACAGAAGGCCGCTGGTATTGAAGAATTTCTTCAGAGGCTGACCACTGCGCTGCTGCCAGAGGCGCAGCTCCTCCACCGTGGGATTTTCCTCTTTGATATTCCGCAGCCTAAAATCCACGCCCTGGGTCTGCAGCCAGTTCTGCGCCTTTTGGCAGGTAGAGCACTTGGGATAGCAAAGAAATAGCATAAAAACCGCCTCCTTTTTTCTTTATTTTATCATACCCATTTCCGTTTTTCAACATAATTAGAACGAAGGTGTGCTTCCGGCACGGATTTGGAATATTTAGCCCGTCAAACAGAAATTTGCCGAACAGTTTGGCGCAACCAAAGGCTCCCGTATTAGGAGGATTTTCAGGCTATGAATCAGGTATCAAATACGCAATGTCATTGCGAGGTCACTTGTGGCCGTGGCAATCCGTATCCTTAAAACCCTCCGTTTTATACCAAATTCCCATATAATCGAAACATTTAGGGGAACGGTTTCCCACGTCGGGCTTACGCCCTCCTCGGAATGACATGACTTTTCGGTAGCCTGTTCCTCTATTGAAAAGGTGGATTTGGGCAAAAGCATACAGTTCGAGAAACATCTATTTACCTTTTATTCTATTCTCGTGGGTGGAGT
>JAZNVK010000261.1:0-6766 GCA_045592805.1 Faecousia sp. | reverse complement strand
GGCCTCGGCAGCCAGCTTGGCCTCCAGGGCGGCGGCTTCCAGCTCGGCCTTGCGCTCTTCCAGCTTGGCCTCCAGCTCGGCACGGACAGCGTTTGCCATCTGACCCATGATGGGGCGTTCTTCGGCGGAGAGCTTGCCCATGAGCTTCAGAACGGCAGTGAGCTCGCCCTTCTTGCCCAGCACACTGACACGGACAGCGTCCAGTGCAGCCAGATCCTGCGCTCCCTGCATATTGGCAAGGGCACGGGATTTGATTTCCTGTAATTGCTCTTTCATATAGTATCTCCTTTTTGGTGTTATTACAAAAAAATAAGCCTTTCGCCCATAGACAGGGACGAAAGACCATGCTTCCGCGGTACCACCCGCATTCGCCGCAAAAGCGGCGCACTTACAGCCTGTAACGGAGCAACCCGTCTGCCGCTAATTGCGAAAGCGTTCCCGGCAGAGGCTCACGGGAGAAAGCCAAATCCGACAGCGGCAGGTGCTCGCAGCAGCCGCACCCTCTCTGAAGCCGTTCCTGTCTGATGACAGCCCGATCATAGCCTGTAGCGTTATCCAAAACATTTTAGCATAGAATTCAAAAACTTGCAAGTATTGATTTGACTATTTTCTCCGGTGGAGTATAATAAATTGTATAAAGGAGGGGATAAAAATGGCGATTATCAGAATTCGACCGTTCTTCCGACAAATGGATGCCTCTGCAGTCAAAAAGCTTCTGCCGGAACGACCGCGAAAGGCGCATAAGGGCGATTTCGGGAAGCTGCTTCTGATCTGCGGCAGCCGGGGCTTTACGGGTGCTGCAGAGTTGGCTGCCAAGGCAGCAGCCTCCATGGGGGCCGGCCTGGTTTATGTAGGCGTCCCTGCATCGGTATATCCCATTGTGGCATCGAAGCTGACAGAACCTATGGTTTTCCCCCTGAAGGACGATGACGGTCGGCTTAGCGTCGATGCTGTCCCTGAAATTCTTCATCATCTGCAGGATAAAGATGCCTGCCTGATCGGCTGCGGCCTGGGCAGAGGCAAGGGTACCTTTGAAGCAGTAAAAGCAGTGTTGCAGCAGGGAAGCTGTCCGGTGGTACTGGACGCAGATGGCATAAATGTTTTAGAAGGACATATAGATGTATTGCGCGGTGCGGCCTGTCCGGTGGTTCTTACGCCCCACGAAGGTGAGTTTCTTCGCCTGGGTGGCGATCTGAGTCGCTCACGTTTTCAGGGGGCTATGGAGCTGTATCATCGTACCGATGCCACGGTGCTGCTCAAGGGACATCGAACGCTGATCTGCGGCAGAGACGGCTGTTATCTCAACCGTTGCGGAAATCCCGGTATGGCAAAAGGCGGCAGCGGCGACGTGCTGGCAGGCATGATCGTAGCCCTTCTGGGCTTTGGTCTGACGCCTACCCAGGCAGCGGCGCTGGGGGCATGGCTTCATGGTACAGCCGGTGATCTCTGTGCCGAAGAACTGGGGGAGTATGGTATGCTGCCCGGCGATATGATCCGCTGCTTACCGCGACTACTAAAATAGGGATGTGAGGGTTTTTGCGGCGCTTGACCGTGATAATTCTGGCGATGCTGTTTTGTTTCTTCGGTTGTTCGAAGGAGGAAGGACAGCTGTCCACAGCCATTGATTTTCGCTCGAAGCTGGTACAAGCCAACGGCTGCAGCTTTGAAGGAGAAATCACAGCCGACTACGGTGACTCCGTTCAGAGTTTTCGTCTGACCTGCGATTGTGATGCACAGGGGATTGTACGAATGAACCTTTTGGAGCCTGAGACCCTGGAGGGGATCGCTGCAACAGTTACAGAAGGCGGCAGAAAAATCAGTTACGACGGCTTGATCGTGGATCTGGATCAGCTTGCGGAGGAACGACTTGCCCCGGCAGCCGCTCCCGGCCTGATACTGGAAAGCTGGCTGTGCGGGTTTATTCAGTGGGGGCAATGGGAAGAAGGAATTACTCAGGTTTCTTATGAACAGGAGCTTGGGGATGCACGCTTTAATATTGTTACTTTCTTTAAAAATGACCTACCATTTTCAGCGGAAGTGTGCTACAATAATGAAAGGGTACTTGAGATGAAAATCGAAGAGTTCCAATTTCACTGACGGAAGTATATTATGGACTATTTAAAGAGAACTTGGGCAGAGATCTCTCTGGACAATTTGGAATTTAACTATAAATCTCTTCGGGCGAAGATCCCTTCGGAATGTCGTTTTCTCGGTGTAGTTAAGGCGGATGCCTACGGCCATGGTGCTGTGCCTGTCAGCCGCCGCCTGGTTGACCTGGGTGCGGAATATCTGGCGGTCTCTAATTTGGAGGAGGCGATCCAGCTGCGTTGTGCAGGCATACGTGGACCCATTCTGCTTCTGGGTTACACACCTGCCAAGCATGCGGAGGAACTGGTGAAGCTGGGTCTGCGTCAGGAGGTACACAGCCTCAGCTATGCCCGGCAGCTGAATGACCAGCTCAAAGGCACCAAGCGCCGCCTGCGCATCCATCTGAAGCTGGATACGGGTATGTCCCGTCTGGGCTTCTTCGCCTATGACCACCCGAAGACCTTGGAGGAGCTGAAACAGGTATCTCAAATGGAGCATCTGCAGATCGAGGGTGTTTTCACCCATTTCCCCGTTGCTGACTCCTGCGGCTGGCCCTCTGCGAATTTTACCAGAACCCAGTTTGAGCGCTTTATGCAGATGCTCAGCGCCATGGAGGCATCCGGCATCCATGCGGAAATTCGCCATTGCTGCAACAGCGGCGGCAGCATCCAGTATCCGGAGTATGCTCTGGATATGATCCGTCCCGGCATTGCTACTTACGGTGTTCATCCCTCAGAGGATCTGAGAGATATGATCGAGCTGCGGCCGGTGATGTCTCTGCGCTCTACTATTTTCCAGATCCGTGATTTTGAACCCAATATTACGGTCAGCTATGGACGAACCTATACCACGGAGGATCCGACCCGTATTGCCGTCGTAGGCATCGGCTATGCCGACGGTCTGCAGCGCAGCTTTTCCGGGAATGTCTCTTTCCTGCTCCATGGAAAGCGTGTACCCCAGATCGGCCGTATCTGTATGGATATGTGCATGGTGGATATTACCCGTGTGCCTGAGGCCAGGGAAGGGGACGAGATCACCATCTTCGGCACCGACGGTGAAGACCGCATCGATGTCTCCGATCTCTCCGGACGTCTGCGTACCATTCCCTATGAGATCCTCTGTGACATTAACAAGCGTATTCCCCGAATCTATCTTGACGGTGAAAATGAGACGGAGATCCTGCAATATATTGTCTGATTCGACATAGAATGAAGAGGAGTTCCGCTGAATAAATTTTGCTTCTGCGTGGGAGAATAAGGTTACTGCGTTACATAGTTCCTATGTGGCGCATAGACCAGCTACGGAGCGTGAAGCAAATGGATACTACCGTAAAGAGGGGCGATATCTTCTATGCAGATCTGAGCCCCGTGGTGGGCAGCGAGCAGGGCGGCACCCGACCGGTGCTGATCGTTCAGAATGACACGGGCAATAAACATTCGCCTACGGTCATTGCCGCTGCCATTACCAGCCAGACCAACAAAGCAAAGCTTCCTACGCACATTGAATTTTCCGGCAAAAGTGCCGGCCTTAGCAAGGATTCCGTGGTGCTCTTGGAGCAGATCCGTACCATCGATAAACGGCGTCTGCGTGAGCATATGGGGCATTTGGATCCTGTCATGATGAGTCGGGTGGATGATGCCATTGCAGTCAGCTTCGGTCTGCCGCAGGAATAACGGCAGAGCCTGCCGCATAAGTTCTGCGGGAGGGATCAAAGATGAAGCAATGGATCTACGAAAAGGGAGCGGTAATCGGCTCTTTTGAGGTGACACCCGACGGTCTTTACGACGAATATTTCTGCGAAATTCATTCTATGGGGGATAGACTCCTGCGACTTTATGCGGTGGGCGGGCTATCTTCTCACTACCTCGGCATTCCTGATTGTCGGGGGAAACTAAGGAAAAAACTGCAACGGAAACTGTTTCCTCGGGGCGCAGCCTGCCTGATAGCCTCTGAATACGAAAAAAGCGATTGGTGCTCATGGCGCGGAACGCTGGACGGAGTCAAGGTTGAAGATGGGCTGCTGTGCCGGCAGGATGGAGTGATCCTCCTGGCACTACTTCCCGAGGAAGCCATGCATTTTCCTGCCTGGGCAGATTACTATCAGGAAAAAACTATTTATCGTCATAGCAGAATGCTGCTGCAGCTGAACGCTGACGGACAGCCTTCGGCAATAGAAAGAAATAACAGGAGAGATAAAGATGAAAAAGATGAGAATTCTGTCGGTTTTGCTGATCCTCAGCTGTCTTCTGACCCTGATCCCTGTGCAGGCGAATGCCCAGGAGACCAAGGGGAAGGGGAGCAAGCTCATTGCCCTGACCTTTGACGACGGTCCCTGTTATTATACCGCCGGACTATTGGATGGCCTTGCCGAGCGCGGTGTCAAGGCTACCTTCTTTATGCTGGGCGAGTGCGCGGAGCGCTATCCCAATACCGTTCGCCGTGTCTTTAATGAAGGACACGAGATCGCCCAGCATACATATAACCATCCGGCGCTGACAACAAAAACCAATGAACAGATTATATGGCAGCTTCAGACCACTGACCAGATTCTGGATGAAATTCTTGGCATGGATCTGGACTATATTCTGCGTCCTCCCTACGGCGATTGCAATGACCGTGTGCTCTCGGTAATCGGCTGTCCTGCCATTATCTGGTCTGTGGACTCCAGAGACTGGGAGAGTCTGAATGCCTACTCGGTCAGAAACACCATTGTCAATAATTCCTTTGACGGTGCCATTGTGCTGGTGCATGATATCCACAGTACCTCTATCCCCGGCGCACTGATGGCGGTTGATGAGCTGCTGGCGCAGGGCTATGAATTTGTCACTCTCAGCGAGCTGTACCGCCGTCGCGGTGTTGAACTGGCGGATGGCCAGAAGTATTATTACTGCAAGCCCAACGGCACTGACGACGGTCCTCTGCAGGCACCGGAGATTACTTCCAGACTGGTTCCCGGCGGATGCGAGATTACCATGACCACCGCCTCCAATGCACCTATTTGGTACTCTCTGGACGGTTCCTTCCCCAATCAGCTCTATACCGGCCCTGTGCTCACAGATCACAGCGTAAAGGTATCTGCAGTAGCTGCCAAGGGAGTCAACCACGGTCGCAGCGCCTTAAGCGAGAAGCAGATTACCTACTATAAGCTGGAGACACCGGTGCTTTATTCCGAGAAGGGCTATTTCCACTATGAACCTGTCCAGTCCGGCGAGGTCTACTTCACCGATGACGGTACCGTTCCCACCCCGGAGAGCAATATCTATACCCAGGGGATTCCCTGGTTCAACGGTAGTCTCAGCAGCTATGTGCAGTCCAATGACGGCACCAGCGATCTGGTGGTCCACTATGTCACGGAACGGGGCCATATTTATCTGGATGTGCCTGATAACACCTGGTACTTTGATGAGATCGACCGTGCTGTAGAGATGCAATGGCTCAAGGGCGAGGGTAATTTCCGCTACACGCCCGAGAAGAATGTGACCAGAGCGGAGTTTGTGACCATGCTCTATCGCGTTCTGGATCAGCTGGATTATGATACCCGCTATACTGTTCCTGCGGATTATCCCGATGTAGATACCGAGAGCTGGTATTTCGATGCCATCAGCTGGGCGGCAGAGACCGGTGTCCTTACGGGCTATCCCGAGGGAACCATGTGCCCCGATGCTGAGATCACCAGAGAGATGATGTGTGTGATTTTAGACCGTGTCTTCAGCCTTTATGACATGGCGCTGCCGGAGGTAGAGCCTGCCTTTGAGGACAATGATCTGATTTCTCCCTGGGCTTACAGCGCGGTAGGCAACCTGGCAGGCAGCGGTCTGATCCTGGGTAACGGTGAGAATTACTTTGCACCTCTGGATTCCGCCACTCGTGCTGAGTCTGTCACCATTCTCCTCAGATTCTACGATCTGGTTTATGTAGAAGTGGAAGACGATGTAATTGAGTAAAAATTTCCCCCATAGAAGGAACTGCCTTCTATGGGGGATTCTTTTACTTGTTGAGCTTGCGCTGGATGAATTTGGTGATCTCCATCATGGGAATGATCAGAACAGCCAGACCCACAGCTGTACCGAACTCGGCAAGGGTAATGTGAGCGAACTGGAAGATATCCGCAAGGAAAGGTACCCAAACAACAGCCATTGTCAGTACCATGGAGAGAATGCCTGCGCCCCAGAGCCACTTGTTCTGGCGCTTCATGGTGAAGAGGGAGCCTCTGCGGGAGCGCATGTTGAAGGAGTGGAAAATCTCCACCAGAGACAGCGTCAGGAAAGCCATGGTTGTGCCATCATGACTGTTGGCAATTTCCCATACGCCGGATTCCATGAAGTGACCGATGAAATAGGAACCCAGGGTCAGCACGGTGACAAAGAAGCCCTGCAGCGCTGCATCGAAGCCCAGACCGCCGGCGAAGATGCCGTCGGTGGCGCTGCGAGGCTTGCGGCGCATAATATCGCGCTCACTGCGTTCCATACCAAGAGCCAGAGCGGGGAAGCAGTCGGTGATCAGGTTGATCCAGAGCAGATGCACAGGCTCCAGAATGGTGAAGCCCAGCAGAGTAGCGACGAAAATGGCAAGAACCTCCGCCAGATTGGAGGAGAGCAGGAACTGAATGGCCTTGCGGATGTTGTCATAGATCCGCCGGCCTTCTTCTACGGCGGAGACGATGGTGGCAAAGTTGTCG
>JAZNVK010000260.1:0-1858 GCA_045592805.1 Faecousia sp. | reverse complement strand
TACCAGCAGCCTGTGCAGCAGCCGGTTTATCAGCAGCCTGTGCAGCAGCCGGTCTATCAGCAGCCCGTGCAGCAGCCGGTCTATCAGCCTGTACAGCAGCCCGTTGCTCCCACTGCTCCCGCAGAAGACAAGAAGCCCTCTCTGGTAATGCCCATCCTTGCCATCAGCTTTGCCGTCTTCGCCTGGCTTCTGGGCTACCTCGCCAACGGCGGTATGGCACTTGCAGCGATGGTAGTCTTGCGTGTTTTCCTGCTGATCCCCGCTCTGATTTTCGGCATCATCGGCCTGATCAAGAGTCTGAAGGGCAAAAAGAACATCGTCGGCATCATCCTCTCTGCCTGTGCTCTTCTCATTGTTTTTTACCTGCTGTTTAGCCTCTTCCGCATGATCAGCATTCTCTCCGGCGGCTACTACTATTGATCTACATATCCCCCGTCCATGGTGACGGGGGAATTCTCTAAACAAAAGGAGATCCGTTTATGTCTGTTTCCCAACGCTTTTTAAAATACGTTTCCTTTGACACCCAATCCGATGACCGCAGCGAAAGCTGTCCCTCCACCCCCAAGCAGAAGCTGCTGGGCGCTTATCTGGTGGAGGAGATGCGGTCTATGGGCATTTCCGATGCCTATATGGACGGGAACGGCTATGTCTACGGCACGGTAAAGGGCGCAGAAAATGCCCCGGTCATCGGACTCATTGCCCATATGGATACCGCCCCCGACTGTTCCGGTGAGAACATCAAGGCTCGCATTGTGGAGTACACCGGGGAGGATGTGCTTCTGAACGAGGAGAAGGGCATCTGCCTCAGTGCAGCTGACTACCCCGCCCTGAAGCACCACGTGGGCAAGCATCTCATCGTCACCGACGGCACCACCCTCTTGGGTGCCGACAACAAGGCAGGCATTGCCGAGATCCTCACTGCAGCCCAGGAGCTGATGGCAGAGGGCGGCGAGTATGCCACCCTGCGCATCGGCTTCACCCCCGACGAGGAGATTGGCAGAGGTGCTGACCGCTTTAATCTGAAGGACTTCGGCGCAGAATACGCCTATACCGTAGACGGCGGCAGCGTGGGCGAACTGGAGTACGAGAACTTCAACGCAGCCTCCGCCGTAGTCACGGTTAACGGCCGCAATGTCCACCCCGGCAGCGCCAAGAATATTATGATCAACTCCCAGCACATCGCCATGGAGTTCCACAGTCTGCTGCCCGTACAGGGAAGACCTGAGTATACCGAAGGCTACGAGGGCTTCTCTCACCTCTGCGAGATGCACGGCGAGGTGGAAAAGAGCACCCTGGAATATATCATCCGGGATCACAATATGGAGAAATTCCTGGCCCGAAAGGCTGATTTTGAGAACATCTGCGCCTTCCTCAACAAAAAATACGGCGAAGGCACCGTAGAGCTGCAGCTGAAGGACAGCTACTACAATATGAAGGGCAAGATCGAGCCTGTGATGCACATTATCGACGCAGCCAAGAAGGCCATGACCGATGCCGGCGTGACTCCCAAAGAGGTTCCCATCCGTGGAGGCACCGACGGCGCCCGACTGTCCTACGAAGGACTTCCCTGCCCCAATCTCTTCACCGGCGGTGAGAACTTCCACGGCCGTTTTGAGTATATCCCCGTGGAGGATATGGAGGCATCTGTCCGTGTGCTGAAGAACATTCTGAGAAATGCGGTGAAATAAATGACAGGCAAGGAATATCAGGAAAAGGCCATGTTTTTCCGCAATCCGGAGATGACCAAGGAAAACGGCCTGATCAACAGCGTCATGGGACTCTGCGGCGAGGCCGGAGAGGCCATCGACCACGTAAAAAAGGTCCGTTTTCACGGCCATGCGCTGAACCGTGACTATCT
>JAZNVK010000259.1:0-4626 GCA_045592805.1 Faecousia sp. | reverse complement strand
GGTAGCCTGCCACCTGGGCATTCTTCGCCGTACCCTCGCTGACCACGGACTCAATGAGACCGCACATGATCTCCGAGGTCTCCTCCGAGATCACCTGCCGCAGCACCGCGGGCTTATGTTCCTCTACTATATTACCACAATTGTCAAGAATGTGGGATACCACATAGGGCTCCATCAAATAGCCCCCGTTGACCACCGCCGCAATGGCCCGCACCAGCTGAATGGCGGTGGGCTTGACGGTCTGACCGAAGGAGGTGGCGATGAGATAGCTGGTGCCGTTTTTCTCCGTATCCGCCAGCCGTTCCCGGGTGTGGAAAATGCCACGAGCCTCTCCGGGCAGGTCGATGCCCGTGGTCTCCATGAGGCCGAAGGCGCTGAAATACTCGTACAGGGTCTCGCCGCCGGTGCGCAGGCCGATGTGGGAAAAGGCGAGATTGCAGGAATTCTGCAAGGCCTGGGCGGTGGTCTGGCCGCCGTGTCCCTGGCTTTTCCAGCAGTTTACCGGTTGGGAGCGGCCTTCAAACCGCTCTCTGCCGCCGCAGGAAAAATGGTCATTTAATGTCACAGCGCCGCTGTCCAGGGCCGCCGCCAGGGTCAGCACCTTGAAGGTAGAGCCCGGTTCATAGCCGTCGGATACGCAGCGGTTGCGCCACTGCTTCAGCCTTGCGGCGGCAACCCCCTCGTTATAGAGGGTAAATGCCTGACTCCGCTCCTCACTGCCCTCGGGCAGGCTCTCTGCCTGAGCGTAAAGCAGCTCCAGCGCTGCGGCTGTATCCTGATCGTAGACCTCCAGATAGCTGTTGGGGTCGTAGCCTCCCAGGGTTGCCATGGCCAGGATCTCCCCGGTATTCACGTCCATCACCATGCCGAAGGCGCCGTTTTCCACGTCATAGCGGTCAATGGCATCCTTCATCTGCTTCTCCAGCGCCCGCTGGACGGTGAGGTCGATGGTCAGCACCAGGCTGTTTCCGTCGGCGGCCTCGTAGTATTTTTCGTAGGAATAGAGCATTTCTGTCTCATGGTTTCCCTTGGCGGTGATGATCGCCCCGGGTGTTCCCTCCAGAATGCCGTTGTAATATGCCTCCAGACCCTCTGCGCCGGTATTTTCACCGTTGGTGAAGCCCAGAAGCTGGCAGGCAGCGCTCTCATTGGGGTACAGCCGCAGGGTATCCGGCTCCAAATGCACCCCCACAATGTCGTATTCCTGCACAAAGGCGATCACCGCATCGCAGACCGCCTGATCCTGGCGGCGCTTTAAGACCTTGTAACGCATGGAAGTGTCCTGGGCATCCCGAAGGATCTTCTCCCGATCCAGATCCAGTATTTCTGACAGACGGTCTGCCAGCAGCTCCGGATCCACGCCGTTCTGTTTCAATTCCAAAGGATCCAGAAAAATCGTATGAACCCCCACAGAAGTGGCCAAAAGATCCATATTTCGGTCGTAAATGTTGCCTCGGTCAGCGCTGACGGAAATACTGCGTGTTTGTATGCCGATGGCCTTCTGCTCATAGTATTCATGGTCGATCAGCATCATTTGAATCAATCTGCCTGCCAACACGCAAAAGGCAAGCACACCCAGTGCGCCCATCAGCGCAAGGATTCCCTTTCGGATGTCTGTATCTGTAAAGCCCTGCTTTCTTCGGGGCGGACGTGGGATTCTCCTCCGAACGTCCTTTCGCTTCACACAAACCTCCCGCTATGCTTGAAACATGGGCGGCAATCGGTTACCGCCCATGTCTGATCTGTAAACTATATGCCGTGGCTCAGGGCAAGTATGCCCCCATGTCCTCCCGGAATTCCTTGTAGAACTGGGCAAAGGAGTCGAAATCGTCCCCCAGCTCCACATAGACGATCTGATCCGCCGTGGGAAGATGCATACCCAGTGCTTCTGCCCTTTGGGCGATCTCCTCCAGATCCACGGATTTCTCATAGCGCAGGAGCAGATCCTCCTGCTGCGCCTGCAGGACGCTGTTCGCCTGCTGCAGGTCGGCTACCTGACTCTCCGCCTCGTAGAGGGAGGCATAGCTGTGGATCAGCACAAAGCACATCACCACCACAGCCACCACGCCCAAAATGGTCAAAGGCGCAACAGAGAGCTTGGCCTTGGTCTTTTTTACAGGGGGAAAGCGTACCGGAGCATCCGGCAGCCGCTTGGGCTGCAGCAGCGGCCGTGCAGCCGTATCCTGATAGATATCATAGGCCGCAGAGCCGTTGGCACGGTAATTCTTTGCCATATTCCGATACGCTCCTTTCTTTTATAATTTTTCCGCAATGCGGAGCTTGGCGCTCCGGGCGCGGGGATTTTCCTCCAGCTCTTTTTTGCCGGAGACAATGGGCTTGCGGCTGACCAGCTTCACCAGCGGTTTCTTGGCGCAGACACAGACCGGAAATTCCGGCGGGCAGGTGCAGCCCCTGGAAGCCTGCTGCATCTCACTCTTTACAATGCGATCCTCCAGAGAATGGAAGGTGATCACCGCCAGACGGCCACCCTGATTCAATCGGTCAAAGGCGCAGCGCATCAGCTTGCTCACAGAGCCCAGCTCGTCGTTGACGGCGATGCGGATAGCCTGGAAGCTGCGCTTGGCCGGGTGCTGCTTCTCACGCAGTGCCTGGGCAGGCATGGCGCTGCGGATCACGTCCACCAGCTCCAGTGTAGTCTCAATGGGCGAAGCCTCACGTCTGCGGCAGATGCCTGACGCGATCTGGGGCGCATAGCGCTCCTCGCCGTATTCATATAAAATGCGGCGCAGCTCCTCGTAGTCCCAGGTGTTCACCACATCGTAGGCCGTCAGGCTGTCCTCCTTGTTCATGCGCATATCCAGCGGGGCATCGGCCATGTAGGAAAAACCACGCTCCGCCTCGTCCAGCTGTGGGGAGGATACACCTAAGTCAAAGAGCATACCGTCGATTTTATCAATGCCCAGATCGTCCAGGATCTTGTCCAGCTCACAGAAGTTGGAGTGGACAGTGGTGACCCGATCCAGATAGGGCGCCAGGCGCTCCCTTGCGGCGGCCAGGGCGATCTGATCCCGATCCACACCGATGAGACGACCGGTGGTCAGCCGTGCGGCGATCTCAAAGGAGTGTCCCGCACCGCCCAGAGTACCGTCTAAGTAAATTCCGTCGGGCTTGATGTTCAGCCCCTCAATACACTCGTCCAGCAGGACGGATTTATGTGAAAATGCCATCAGACTCCCAGCTCCTCCATGACAGCGGCCAGATTCTCGGGGTTAAGATACCTGGCCTCCTCAGCTTCATAGCGCTCTGCTGCCCAGATCTCCGCCACACCGGCCTGACCCAGGAAAATAACCTCCTGGTCAACCCCCGCATACTGGCGGAAGGACTCCGGCAGCAGGAAACGGAACTGCTTGTCCGGCTCGCACTTGATCACGTTGGCAAAAAAGACTCTTAAGGCACGGAGCTTGGAGGAGGGCATCTCGTTGCAGCGATCCAGCAGCTTCTGCCACTGCGCCTCGGGATAGAGCTTCAGGCAGGCATCAGGCGCTTTGGCAATGTAGAAGGTATCGCCCAATTCCTCACGGAGCTTTGAGGGAACGACCAGTCTTCCCTTCGGATCTAAACCGTGCTTATATTGTCCAAACATTCCCTCACCTCGTTCCATTTTCTTCATTTTTACTCCATTTTATTCCACTACGGTTCCATTGTACTATCAAATAAAGAAAAATGCAATCATTTTTTCACGACGGAAGCTACTTTTTTTCAATTTTTCAGGACAAACTCCGGAGAAAACCGCAAAATCCAAACATTTGTTTTACTAACCGGCCACGCCACCGGCAAATTAATGTTTATCGAACTGTTTGACGAACGATCGAGCACCACCGTAGGGCGCGACCACTGGGCGCGCGGAGACTCGCTGCACCATCATTAGAAGCCGTAGGGGCGATTATCAATCGCCCGTGGCACTGCGATACAGGTGAATGGTGAATGATCGGAGGTATGGGCTCCGCCCATGGAATAAAAAGAGTCAAATTGATGTTTTCCGGTCTGTCGCTTGCACCATCAATCAACGGTCTCCCCCTTTCAAGGGAAGTGAGACCCCAAATCTCCGATTTGGCTGGTCGAACTTGTGCCTTGTGCTGGGACACAGGGGGTTGCTGCTGGCACTACCGTCAAATAGATGTTTATCGAACTGTATGCTTTTGCCCAAATCCACCTTTTCAATAGAAGTACAGGCTACCGAAAAGCCATGTCATTGCGAGGAGAGCGTAAGCCCGACGTGGCAATCCGTTCCCCTAAATGTTTCGATTATATGGGAATTTGGTATAAAACGGAGGGTTTTAAGGATGCGGATTGCCACGGCCACAGGCCTCGCAATGACATTGCGTAATATGTTGTCTCTCTCATAGTACGAAATTATTCCTAATACGGGAGCCTTTGGTTGCGCCAAACTGTTCGACAAATTTCTGTTTCTCGAACTGTCGCACCTTCTTATCACGCCGTAGGGCGGGGGCTTGCTCCCGCCGCCTCTGCTCCATCGGAGCAGACGAAAATATCTCACAACATTGCACGAATTCGCCGTAGAACGGTACAAATTTGAGATTTTCCGCCGCCGGCGGGAGCAAGCCCCCGCCCTACGGTGTTGATTACCGGTGCGATGGGTTTCGG
>JAZNVK010000258.1:0-11199 GCA_045592805.1 Faecousia sp. | reverse complement strand
AGTAACCCCAAAGGGCTGCCCCTTTGCGGCACCCCTTTTTGAAAAGGAGATGAGACAATGGAACCCTATGTGGACACCGGCTTCTGTGCTTCCTATCTGAGGCAGGGGGAGCAGATCCTCTGGAAATGCAGACCGGAACGGGGGCACCTGTTTCGAAAGGGGGATTGGCGGCTGCTGCTGCTTTTGGCGCTCTCTGCCGCATACCTGACTCTGGAGCTTTGTGATCTGATCGACTCTGCGTTTGTCCGTTACCTGGACTCCGGGCTCGGTGCAATGCTTCGCTTCCTGGGCAACAATTGCTGCCTCCTTTGCGTTGCCTATGGCTTTTACCGCCTGGTCTATCGACCTTTTGTTCGTCGGAGAACCTGCTATGTGATCACAAACCGCCAGGTGCTCTGCAAGGGTCTCTTCCGGGTCAAGACCATGAATCTGAAGGATCCGCTGCCCCTGTATTCCCACTTTTTCCGGGATGGCAATGGCATCATCGCCTTCGGCATGAACAGCCTGATCCCTCTGGTTCACTGGAATGGTGCCCAGAGTATGATCCCGATCTTCAGCCATTTTGAACTGGAAAACATCCCCCATGCCGAGCAGGTCCTGGATCTGATCTGCGGGGTGATCCGGGATTTGAACGAAGAGGAGGAGCATTCATAAGGCCACCGACAAAAACGGTCCGGAGCAAAATGGCAGATCGCTTCTGAATTTGTTTTTGATGTGCCCTAATAACAACCACCGGCTACATCGGTAGATGTATTTTTCAAAAGGAGAATGATTTATGGAGAACTATGATGATTATTCCTTCTGCAATTCCCTGCTCCTTCCGGGGGAGGGGATTCTGTGGAAAGGGAAGCCCACCAAGGGGCATTGGATCAGCAAGGACAATATCATGCATTTGCTGATGTCTCTTTTTGCTGTGGTATTTCTGGTTGCCTGGTGTTTAATTGTGATTTGGATCGGTGGACCTCGTGAAATGCTGCTGTTTGGCATTGTGGGCTTCGTGTTTTCTGTTGTGAATCTTCTGCTGTATCCTCTGCGGACGATCTATCGGAGAAGAAACACCCTCTACGTCCTTACCAACCGAAAACTCATCCGCAAAGTCGGCAAAAAAGTAGATGCGCTGGAACTGCATGATCTGCCCCGTATGTATACCTCCTTCCGCTCCGATGGAACCGGCACCATCTCCATTGGCCATCAGACGGAAAGTGTATACTATGGATTTCAGCGCAATGTAAAATCCTCCGTGGGTCTGTTCCGTCTGGATAACATCCCCGATGCAGCAAGGGTCTACCGCATGATTATGGAGTATAGCGCAGCGACGCAGGAATCGTTGTAGCGCGTCATAGATAAGGCCCGCCTCTTTGGTGAGGCGGCCTTTCTGTATCTAATTTATGAACCGGAGAATATGACTTTTATGCCGGTCCTATTGACAATTTTACAGATGTAGTATATAATTATTATAAATCAAAATCAAAGGAGGTACTATTATGAAAAAAAGAATGCTTGCATTGGTTCTCAGCCTGGTGCTGCTGATCGGGATTTTGCCCACCGGTGCATTTGCTGCCGGGGAAGAGGATCTTGCCCAACAGCTGAAGGCGCTGGATCTCAGCGGTGTGCCTGAGCTGGACAGCGTTACTGTCAGCAGCACGGAAAGTCTGCCGGAACGGCACCCGACCAGAGCAACGTCCAATATCTGCCTGCCCAGTGCCAGCACCCATGAGCAGCATGCCCAGTACGGCCAGGAGGTCATTCTGGAGTATACCCTGCTGAGCTATGGTGGCTATAACCAGGAGTACGGTGTTTTTATCTTTGACAGTGAGGAAATCACCGAGGAGCACCTGATTGCCTATATTGCAGGCGATTTTCCCAACTATTCTGCAGCAACAGAGGTTTATTTTATCTGGGATACCACGGAATACTCCAATGGCCCCGGCGAGTATCATATTATCTCCTGTACCGCCTATGGCGATAATATCGACGAAATGTATGAGACCACGGTGACGCTGACCAGGGACTACATTCCCCTGGAGCAGATTTATTTCAGAGATCCCGAGACGCTGGAGCCTGTCTATAACCGGAATATGCTCCCCGGCGATGAAGGGGAGTACATCATCGGTTACAGCCCCGTCAATGCCTCCACCCCCGACCGCAGAGCTACGGTCACCACCGGCAATGCCGATGATGCCATTGTGGACGGTTTAGGCGGTTACTATTTCGTGACGGCGCAGTCCTGCGGTCAGGTGGCCATCAATGTCCAATCCGCCGGAAAATCCGCCAATCTGTACCTGAATATTGACCATCTGGACGCAGACGGGAACTATTTCTGTGACTATGCCCCCTGCTGGAGGCTGATGTTTACGGACGTTCCCGCCAATACCTGGTACTACAATTCCGTGGTATATGCGGTAAAGAACGGCCTGATGAACGGCATGGGAAACAACCTCTTCCAGCCTGACGGTGTCATGACCCGCGCACAGCTGGTCACGGTGCTGTGGCGCTATGAGGGGTCTCCTGTTCTGGGTAGCAATACCTTTACCGATGTAGCGAATAATGTGTGGTATACCCAGGCGGTGGCCTGGGCTGCAGATCAGGGGATTGTTACCGGCGTGGGCAACGGCAAGTTTAACCCCGACGGAACCATCACCCGTGAGCAGCTGGTGACGATCTTCTACCGCTACAGCACCATGAAGCTGCTGGATACCTCTGCCAGAGCGGAACTGTCCTCCTTCCCGGATCAGGACAAGGTGAGCCCCTGGGCAATGGATGCCATGCAGTGGGCGGTTTCTGTGGGTCTGATCAGTGGCAATGCCCATAGCGGAAATACCTGGCTGGAGCCTCAGGGCAATGCCACCCGTGCTCAGGTCTCCGCTATTTTCCAGCGCTTTATCGACAAAGTGCCTGAGCTGCTGATCAATCAGAAGGTGGCACTGGTTTCGGATTATGGCAGCATTACAGACGGCGCTTATAGCGAAGCCTATTTCGGGATGATGAACTTCTGCGAGGACAACGCCATGGACTTTGCCGATTATGTCCCCGTTGAGGACTCCGCCGCTGCACGGATCGCTGCGGTGGATCTGGCTGTGGAAGAAGGGGCTACTGTGGTGATCCTGCCCGGCTACCTCTTTGGCGAGGTGCTCCTCAAGGTGCAGAAGCAATACCCCAATGTGAAGTTTATTGCGCTGGATGTGGGCGAGGGTGACCTGACCGAGGACTATGTCAACTACGAAAAACCCGCTGCCAATGCGGTAACTGTTACATACAAGACGGAACAGGCCGGTTACCTGGCAGGCTATGCTGCGGTCAAGGCCGGCTATACCAGCCTGGGCTTTGTCGGCGGTATGCGGGTGCCTGATATCATTCGCTACGGCGCCGGCTTTATCCAGGGTGCCAATGCAGCGGCAGAGGAGCTGGCAATCTCCGATGTGGTGGAGATCCGCTATGTCTATGCCAACCAGTTCTTCGGTGATGCCGATATTACGGCATACTGCGATGCCCTCTACAGCCAGGGTACGGAAGTGATCTTTGCCTGCGGCGGTGGCCTCTTTACCTCCGCAGCCGAGGCAGCGGCCAAGTGTGGCGGCAAGGTCATCGGCGTGGATGTGGATCAGTCCGCTCTCATCGATGAGCTTTACGGCGAAGGCATTACCTTCACCTCTGCCATGAAGGGCCTGAGCTTCACCACGGAGTACCTGCTGGAAAGGTATTTCGACCGGAACGAGTGGTACGGCGGTCAGATCCTGAATCTGGGTGTCCAGCATGGCGGTACGGCCCAATATGGCCATATTATGCTCCCCAATTCCACGCAGTTCAATGAGAGCTTTACCAGAGACGACTACACTGCCCGGTGGAATTCCATTGCTCAGGGACGGACCGCCGTATCTGAGACTGTCCCCGAGGGAGAAGATGATATCGCAATTACCGTCTTCTATCTGGAGGATATCAAGTAAAACAGGACAATGACGGAAGAGGCGAGACCTCTTCGGCGTAATTACAGAAAGGAGATCGCCTGTGAAACATCGAATTACGGCACTTCTGCTGACCCTTGCGCTGCTGTTGAGCGCATTTCCTGCTGCGGTGTTTGCCACACAGACGGAATGTCTGCAGGAGACTGACCACGGTAACATTCCTGAACTGACCGTGCTCGGTATCTGTGAAGGATCTGAAATATCCAACGATCCCCATACAAAAGGCTCCTATCATGATGCCATCATCCCCGGCCCCAATATGAAGGGTCAGCATGCCCAGGTGGGGCAGCTTGTGGTTCTGGAGTTCGAGATGCGATCCTTCGGCGCAACCGGCTGTCAGTACTGTGTCAGCGTCTACGAGGGTACGGAGATCAATGAGGACAAGCTGGTGGCAGCAGCCTATGACAGCTTCAAGGGCAGCGTATCCACCTACTACTTGGAACTGGGCTGGGATACCTCTGTAGAAGGAATCAAGGCCGGAGAGTACCTCGTGGTCAGCCATACCCATCAAAATGGTGAAACCTATCATGAATATAAGGAAAAAATTGTTCTGACCGCAGAGAATATTCCGCTGGAGTCTGTTTACTTCGTGGATACTGCCACCGGCCTTCCTGTTTACGATACCGGATTCGGTTTCGGTGAGACCCGATCCTTTGTTCTGGGATATAATCCGCCCAATGCCTCTACTCCGGATCGCAGGATCGTCAAGGCCATCTCCGATCCTGCCAAGCTGCAGACCAGCGGTCTGTGCGGCGCAATTAACATCTACGCTGCCCGCTGCGGCGAGGTGACCATCGGCGCGTATTCCGCCGGACAGACCGCCTATTTGAACATTACGACAGAGCATCACGACTATGCCTCCGACGGAATCTGCGACTGCTGCTCGGAGCTGGCATTCAAGGATGTCCCCAAGAATGCCTGGTACTATGGCAGTGTGGACTATGCGGTGAGAAACCGCCTGATGAACGGCATTGAGAAGTTTATCTTTGCGCCCGACGATCCCATGACCCGTGCGCAGTTAGTCACTGTTCTGTGGCGTTTTGTGGGAGAACCTGCTGCCGGTGCCAATCCCTTTACAGATGTGGCAGAGGGACTATGGTACACCCAGGCGGTGGCCTGGGCGGCGGAGAAGGGGATCGTCACCGGTGTGGGCAATCAACGATTCGACCCTGACGGCAAGGTCAGCCGGGAGCAGCTGGTGACCATTTTGTACCGCTATAGTCAGATGTGGGGACAGAATGTCTCCCATAGGGCAGAGCTGAGCGGCTTCCCCGATGCGGAGCAGGTCAGCCCCTGGGCAAAGGATGCTATGCAGTGGGCGGTGGCTAAGGGGCTGGTCAGCGGTAATGCCCACAGTGGAAACACCTGGCTGGAGCCCCAAAACAGCGCCACCCGCGCCCAGGTCGCAGCGATTCTCCAGAGATATATCACCGATGCCAATAATCCCTGACAGCAAATCCTGCTGACCGGAAAATCCAAGGAGAAACGGATAAATGAAAAGAAAGAGCACAGCACTGTTTCTGGCGCTGTTCCTGCTTGTAACGGTATTTCCGATCCGAAGCCTTGGCGCGGAGCATTCTATCACAGAAATGCTGCGGGATATCTCTGTTGAAACCGCTTCGGAGCTGACGGTTATAGAAGAAACCGTGGCACGGCAGAAAATGCCGGATTATGAGGAAGTCTACAGAGCGATCATCCCCGCGCCCAATATGAAGGCGCAGCATGCCATGCTGGGACAGACCATGGCGCTGGATTTCTACATGTATTCCAGCGGCGACCTCGTTAGCGAATATCTTGTCTATGTATTCCAAGGCACGCAGATCCATGAGGAACGGGTGGTTGCCTTTGGAAGCGGTAAATTCAAGGATTATGCCGCTACCTATTTTCTCACCCTCGGCTGGGATACCTCTGCAAATGCGGCAGGTGCCGGTGATTATCTGGTGGTTGCAAGTACCATCCATAACGGTGAAGTCGTGGCGGTCTACGAAGAAATCGTGACCCTGACGGAGGCCCATATTCCCCTGGAATATATTTATCTGATCGACGCAGAGAGCGGACAGGCGGTTTCGCAGCAGAGCTGTGCTTACAGCGATCGAAGGGTGTATACCATCGGTTATTACCCTCCCGATGCCAGTACCCCGGATCGCAGAAATACCTGCGCCGTTGAAGCGGGGGAGGCAAGCATCATCGGATTTCACGGTGAGATCCTTGTGAATGCCGGAAAGTGCGGGAATACGGTGGTCAGCGTCACAGCTGCTGAGAAAACGGCAAGGCTGGAGCTTGATGTGGCGCATCAATACAGAGATGAATATGGCTATTGCCTCAGCTGTATGGAGTTGATCTTTGCAGATGTAAGCCCCGATGCGTGGTATCGTGACAGCGTTGCGTATGTCGCCCTGAAGCAACTGATGCGTGGAATGGGAGAGGCTCTGTTCGCACCGGACAGCCCCATGACCCGCGCCCAGTTGGTTACCATCCTGTGGCGAGCTGCCCTCTATCCCACGGGCGGTGAAAACTGCTTCGAGGACGTGGGTCCGGATCTCTGGTACACCCAGGCTGTCACCTGGGCAGCGGAGAATGGAGTTGTAAACGGCATAGGTAATAACTGCTTCGACCCGGAGGGTGAAGTCAGCCGGGAGCAGCTGGTGACCGTTCTGTACCGCTACAGTATCCTGTGTGGAGAGGATGTCTCCCAAAGGGCCGATCTCAGCGCCTTCCCCGATGCCGATGAAGTCAGCCCCTGGGCGCTGGATGCCATGCAATGGGCGGTGGCGGAGGGATTGATCAGCGGAAATGTTCACAGCGGCAATACCTGGCTGGAACCCCAAAACAGCGCCACCCGTGCCCAGGTAGCGGCAATTCTCCACAGATATATTGAGAACTGAGAATAATAAACGAGCTGCCTCGCAAAAATCATGCGAGGCAGCTCGTTTATATTAACTTAAAGCAGCAGCACATTGGCTACGCCAAAGTAGACCAGCAGAGACAGAGCGTCCACAATGGTGGTAATAAAGGGGCTTGCCATAACGGCAGGGTCCATGCCCAGTTTCTTTGCCACCATAGGCAGAATTGCGCCGATGACCTTGGCTGCCAGAACGGTCAGCGCCATGGTCACGCAGACCACCGCCGCCACCAGGACGGTGACTTCGTCGTTGCCCAGAAGCAGATTGTCGATGAGCATCAGCTTGATAAAGCAGGCGGCGGCCAGGGCAATGCCGCAGAGCACCGCTGTGCGGATCTCTTTCCAGATCACCTGCAGCAGATCGGAGAATTCCAGCTCACCGATGGAGAGAGAACGGATCACCGTCACCGAGGACTGAGAACCGGAGTTACCGCCGGTACCCATGAGCATGGGGATAAAGGCGGTGAGGACAACCTGCGCAGCCAGTGCATCTTCAAAACCTGTAATGATCATACCCGTAAAGGTGGAAGAGACCATCAAAAGCATCAGCCAGAGAATACGGTGCTTAAACAGTTCGAAAATCGTGGAGCGGAGATAGGGCTTTTCCGAGGGGAGCATACCACTCATCAGCTCCATATCCTCGGTGGCCTCGTCTTCCATAACGTCCATGGCGTCGTCGAAGGTGACGATGCCCACCATGCGGTATTCCGCATCCACCACGGGGAAGGCAAGGAAGTCATACTTGGAGAACATCTGGGCAACCTCTTCCTGGTCGGTATGGGTGCCCACGGAGATGATATTGGTCTCCATGATCTCCTCAATGGTCATCTCGTCATCCTGGGCAAGGAGCAGATCCTTGACCGTTACCAGACCCAGCAGGGTACGGTTTCGGGTGACGTAGCAGGTGTAAATGGTCTCCTTGTCCACGCCCGTACGGCGGATGCGCAAAATGGCCTCCTCCACGGTCATGTGGGGACGGAGAGACACATACTCCGTGGTCATAATGGAACCGGCGGAGTTTTCGGGGTAGCGCAGGATCATATTGATATCCTTGCGCATCTGGGGATCGGCCTGTGCCAGAATACGCCGTACCACATTGGCAGGCATTTCCTCCACAATATCGACCGCATCGTCAACGTAAATCTCATCCAGCACTTCCCGCAGCTCGTTATCGGAGAAGCTGTGGATCAGCAGCTCCTGGGCTTCCGGCTCCATCTCGACAAAGGCCTCGGCGGCCAGTTCCTTGGGGAGCAGACGGAAGAGAATGGGAAGGCGCTCTTGCTCCACCTCATCAAAGATCCAGGCGATGTCCGCAGGATTCATGGTGATGAGGATATCACGCACAGTGGCGTATTTCTTCTCCGTCAGCAATACTACCAGCGTATTGGCTATGGAGACATTGTGTTCTGCCATAACTGCATTCCTCCTAATTGTTATTTTACAAGGAAAGCAGCGCAAACCGTCTATTTATGATAGGGAAACACTCCACGGACCGCAGAGCTCTCCCTGCCTACTTCGGCCTGTCGCTGCAGCGCTGCTACTGCTCCCTGCGTCCATGCTGTTCCCTCCTTTTTGGTCAATTTGGGCATAATTGCCCTAACTTTTATTTTATTCCCGAAAAACCTGTTTGTCAAGCCATTGTTTTGGAAAGAAATATTGCTTTTTCCCTTCAGATTTCCACCGTATTTTCGTGAAATTATCAGTACAATAACTAAAAAAACAAAATTATTTTTTGCACAGAGGGGAAATTCAACAAATTTGTTAGAATTTCATGAAAGCGCTTGCATTTTTTGTGCAAAGTAGTATAATTAAGGTGTATGTATAAACTCGGCTTAGTATAATCAAAGGAGACGCTATGGAACAGTCTTTACAAGCCGCATTGAAGCGCTTCACTGACGGCGACGAGATCCATGCCTATACCTATATGGGCTGCCATAAGGCGGAACGGGACGGCGTGCCCGGTTATGTCTTCCGTGTGTGGGCGCCCAATGCTGCCTCTGTCAGCGTGGTAGGCGATTGGAACTTCTGGAATCCCGAGGATCTCCCGATGACCCTTCTCCGTGGCGGCGTGTGGGAAGCCTTCAGTGTTTACGCCAAAGAGGGGCAGAGTTATAAATACTGCATCCGCACCGCTGACGGCGAGAAGCTGCTGAAAACCGATCCCTACAGCTTCCGCGCCCAGACCATGCCGGAGACCTCCGGTCTGATCTGCACCCTGGAGGAATATCCCTGGGGTGATGGGGTCTACCGCCGCCAGCAGGGTAAGCGCCGCCTGCTGGACAGCCCCATGAATATCTACGAGGTACATCTGGGCTCCTGGCGGCGAAAGGAAGACGGCAGCTACTACGATTATGAGGAACTGGCAGAGCTGCTGATTCCCTATGTCAAGGACATGGGCTACACCCACATCGAGCTGATGCCCATTTCCGAATATCCTTATGACCCCTCCTGGGGCTATCAGGTCACGGGCTACTATGCCCCCACCTCCCGTTTCGGTGAGCCCAGGCAGCTGATGCGTTTTGTGGATCTTTGCCACCAGGCAGGCATCGGTGTAATTCTGGATTGGGTTCCCGCCCATTTCCCCAAGGACGAGCACGGTCTGTGCGAGTTTGACGGCAGCTGTTGCTACGAGCTCTCTGACCCCATGATGAACGAGCATCCCGAGTGGACCACCCGTATTTTCGATCTGGGCAGGGGAGAGGTACAGTCCTTCCTGATTTCCAATGCGGTCTACTGGCTGGAGCTTTACCACTTCGACGGCATCCGGGTGGATGCGGTGGCATCCATGCTCTACCTGGACTACGGCCGGCAGCAATTCCGTCCCAACCGCTTCGGCGGCAAGGAAAATCTGGAGGCCATTGCCTTCCTGCGGAAGCTGAACCGCGCCCTTTTCTCCGTACGGCGCAATGCCCTGTCCGCCGCCGAGGAGTCTACCGCCTTCCCCCTGGTCACCCGACCGGACTACGACGGCGGTCTGGGCTTCCTGTACAAGTGGAATATGGGCTGGATGCACGATGTGCTGGACTATATGTCCCAGGATCCCCTGTTCCGCAAGGGCTGCCATAATAAACTGACCTTCTCCATGACCTATGCCTATTCGGAGAATTTCATCCTGCCTCTGTCCCACGACGAGGTTGTCCACGGCAAGCGCTCCCTCATCAATAAGATGCCCGGGGAGTACGATGATAAATTCAGCAATCTGCGCCTGCTCTACGGCTTCATGATGGCACATCCCGGCAAGAAGCTGAACTTCATGGGCAATGAATTTGCCCAGTTCATTGAGTGGCGTTTTGACAGCGAACTGGACTGGCTCCTTCTGGACTACGAGCGACACCGCCAGATGCAGAGCTTTGTTCGGGATTTGAACCATTTCTACTTAGCCCACAGCAGCCTTTGGAGCAACGACACCGATTGGGGCGGCTTCCAGTGGATCACGGTGGACGACTGTGACCACAATGTCCTCTCCTTCCGCCGCATTGACCGGCGGGGCAGGGAACTGCTGTGTATCTTCAATTTCTGTCCGGTCAAATGGGAGAATTACTCCATGGGGCTTCCCAAGGCCGGCCGCTACGAACCCTTGTTATCCAGCGACGATGTGATCTACGGTGGCAGCGGAACAGAGCTTCCTGTTGTCACTGCGCATAAAATTCCCCTGCATGGGCAGCCCTACAGCGGTGAATTCACTCTCGCACCTCTGTCGGTTGCCTTCTATAAACGGATCGTACCCCCTCGGAAATCAAAAAATGACAAGGAGAAATGAGCATGAACTTTCAGAAAAAGCAATGTGTCGCCATGCTTCTGGCCGGTGGTCAGGGCAGCCGTCTGATGGTACTGACGGAAAACACCGCAAAACCTGCTGTTCCCTTTGGTGGTAAATACCGCATCATTGACTTCCCTCTGTCCAACTGCGTCAACTCCGGCATCGATACCGTAGGCACCCTGACCCAATATCAGCCCCTGGAATTAAATGAATATATCGGCAACGGCCAGCCCTGGCACTTAAACCGCAGCCATGGCGGTGTGCAGGTGCTGCCCCCCTATGCCAGAAGCAAGAAATCCGAATGGTATAAGGGCACGGCCAATGCCATCTATCAGAATATCCCCTTTATTGAGCGCTACGACCCGGACTATGTGCTGATCCTCTCCGGCGACCACATCTACAAGATGGACTATGCCGCCATGCTCCGCTACCATGAGCAGCAGGGCTCCGATTGCACCATCGCTGTCCGTACCGTGCCCATTGAGGAGGCCAGCCGCTCCGGCATTATGAATACCAACGAACACGGCTCCATCTATGAGTTCGAAGAGAAGCCCAAGAAGCCCAAGAGCACCAAT
>JAZNVK010000257.1:0-6765 GCA_045592805.1 Faecousia sp. | reverse complement strand
CCTATACCGATGAAACCTATACGGTGAAGGGCTACGTTGGCACTCAGGTGGACAGCTACAAGGTCAAGTACGTCGACAAGAAAGAGGTCGAACGGACGCATCTGTACACCGACATTTACGAAGCAGAAGCGACGGTCACCTACGTCGGCGTCAGCGAACGCCCGCTGCCTACCAATGATCCCTGGTATTGACAAAGCATCCCCTGTCCGGCAAACGGGCAGGGGAGTTTCGCATGCATGCAAAAAGAGCCGCCCCTGAAGGGACGACTCCTGCGAATGAGCTATTATGCCTTGCCGTTGCAGCCCAGGACGTTGACGATCTTGTGGGTCACCATGTCCTTCACAGCCTGACGGGCGGGCTTCAGCCACTGACGGGGATCGAAGTGATCCGGATGCTCCGCCATGTTCTTACGGACGGAAGCGGTCATGGCCAGACGGATGTCAGAGTCGATGTTGATCTTGCACACGGCCAGCTTGGCAGCCTGAGCCAGCTGCTCCTCGGGGATGCCGATGGCGCCGGGCATGTCGCCGCCGTACTTGTTGATCTCCTCAACGAAGTTCTGGGGAACAGAGGAAGCACCGTGCAGCACGATGGGGAAGCCGGGCAGACGCTTGGCGCACTCTTCCAGCACGTCGAAGCGGAGCTGGGGCTTGGTGCCGGGCTTGAACTTGTAAGCGCCGTGGCTGGTGCCGATGGCGATGGCCAGGGAGTCGCAGCCGGTACGGGCGACGAATTCCTCGACCTCTTCGGGACGGGTGTAGGAGGAATCCTCAGCGGAGACGTTGGCATCGTCTTCGATGCCGGCCAGAGTACCCAGCTCAGCTTCGACAACGACACCGTGGTCATGGGCGTAGTCAACGACCTGCTTGGCCAGCTTTACGTTCTCCTCGAAGGGGAGGCTGGAGCCGTCGATCATAACGGAGGTGAAGCCGCCGTCGGTGCAGCTCTTGCAGGTAGCGAAGTCGGGGCCGTGATCCAGGTGCAGAGCGATGGGAATTTCGGGGTTCTCGATGACAGCAGCCTCAACCAGCTTGGTCAGGTAGGTGTGGTTGGCATAGGCACGGGCACCCTTGGAAACCTGGAGGATCACGGGAGACTTGGTCTCGGCGCAGGCTTCGGTGATGCCCTGCACGATCTCCATATTGTTGACGTTGAAAGCACCGATGGCATAGCCACCCTCGTAGGCCTTCTTGAACATTTCAGTGGTAGTTACCAGAGGCATAATGTAAACTCCTTTGATATTTTATTGGATTTCGTCCATATTATAGCACAAAAGTTATGAAATGCAAGTGTTTTTTAACCTACCTCATACCAAATCCGCTTTACCCGATCCCGGGAGAAGCCCAGGCGGTCGTAAAGACGGGTGGCAGGGGCATTTTCTTCGGCGCAGAGGAGATGGATGGTCTCTACAGGCAGTTCCCTTGCCAGGGCGATCAGGCTCTTCTCACCGCAGCCCGGTGACAGGCTGGCTACCGCTGCCAGTTCATTGTCGATCAGCTGTCCCAGACCAATGCGCTGCCCTTTTTCCAGAATGAAATAGGCATTTTCCGGGGTGGAGCGGTAGGTTTTCGCCCCGTGGACATGGCGGAAGCTGTCATTATAGAGGGCTGCCCACTGCGCATCGGTGGTCAGAACCGCCTGCGCTTCCGTTTGAGGGAGCGTTGCTTTGTCCAGGCTGCGCTCCACAATGTGGGCATAGACGGGATAGGCGGAGAAATCCTGCTCACCGCCGGCATAGATCCGCTCTGCACCGGCGCTGCGGCAAAAAGCGGCGCACTCCCGCAACAGCCCGTCCAGAGAGCCGAAAACCGAGCGTACCAGAATATAGGCTTCCTTTTTATAGGGGATTTCACTAAGGATCAGGGAGGCCATGCCGTCCCGGCAGGGAAAAAGGGGCAGATCCTTCATTACAGCAGCTCCTCGTTGTACCCGGCACGGATGCCGCCGATGAACTTGGGACGGGTACGGGCGGCCAGCAGCAGGGCTTCGCCCAGACGGTCAATGCCCAGGCGCAGAGGCACCGCCACTTCCTTCAGGTGCATGCCGATAAGGGTGCCGCCGATGTCCAGACCGGCATGGGCGCGGATATGCTCCACCACCACGGGGTTCTCAAAGGCGGCATAGGCAGCGGTGGCAAAGGAGCCGCCGGCCTTGGGCTGGGGAACTACATTTACGGGCTCTGCAAAGGGAACGGCTGCAGTCTCCGTGACGATGGCACGGTTCAGATGCTCACAGCACTGGGCGGCTAAATAGATACCTTCGGCCTTCAGTACATCGTAGATCCCACGGAACACCGCCTCGGCGGCCTCGGGACGGGAGTCGGTGCCGATCCGGCTGCCGCAGATCTCGCTGGTGGAGCAGCCCACCACTACGATCTGTCCCTTACGGAGTCTGGCCTTTTCCACCAGAGCACGGGTTACGGCAGCGGCCTGATCATACAGTTCGTTCTTCATCATGAATTCCTCTTCTCATTTTATGTAATAGCTTGCTTTTTTGCAGCAGCAGGAACAGCACAGCGGCGGCTGCCAGGTTCACCGCCCCCTGGGGCAGGTTTACGCTGAGGGCGCTCTGGGCTGCAGGTGCAGCGCCGTAGAGCAGCATTTCGTAGAGAAAGTAGCCCAGCACCATCCAGCCTTCGCTGAGGATACCGCCCAAAAGGGCAAACGAATTACGAATCCTGTGACGGAGGAACAGGGCGACCACCAGCGCCATCAGTGCCTTGATCAGCAGGGTGGCCGGGGCATAGAGGGCGTAGCCCAGAAACAGATCTGCCAGAGCCGACCCGACTCCGGCCGCAGCCATGGCCCACAGAGGCGGCAACAGCACACCGCACAGCAGCACAATACAATCCCCCAGGTTCAGGTAGCCTAAAGGGTATGGAATATGGATAAAGGTTGCGGCACAGCACAGGGCAGCCAGAATAGCGGCCAGACACAGCCGTTGCATTTTTTGCATAATTTCCACCTTCCCCTTGCTTTTTGTTACGCTATGGATTATACTGCAAATTGGTATGATAAAAAGCACCAGAAAAAGTATTTTTAATAAGACCAGATGGAGGAACGCCATGCTGACTTATACATTGGAAAAAGAAAAGGGTAGCAGTTTATACACTGCCCTGTACACCCATATCCGGGAGGATATTCGCTCGGGCAAGCTTCCGGCGGGCAGCCGCCTGCCCTCCAAGCGCAGCCTCAGCGCCAATTTGGGTGTGAGCATCGTGACGGTGGAGACCGCCTATGCCCAGCTCATCGCTGAGGGTTATGCCTATGCCAAAGAGCGCAGCGGTGTGTACGTCTGCGCCATCGGCGCACCGGGAAGAGCATCGGATACCCCTCTGCCCCTGCAGGAGGAAGAGGAGACGAAGCCTGCGCTGCTGGATCTCAGCGGCGGTGGGGGCGGCGATCTGCCCTTCCCCCTGTCGGTCTGGGCAAAGACCATGCGGGAGGTCATCAGCACCCGGGGAGACTCTCTGCTCCACCGTGTAGACTACCGTGGGGTTAGGGAGCTGCGTGAAGCCATCGCCGCCCATCTCTACCGTTTCCGCGGTATGCAGGTCTCGCCCCACCAGATCATCATCGGCGCAGGAAACGAGCATCTCTACGGTCTTCTGGCGCAGCTTCTGGGACGACAGAGTGTTTACGCTCTGGAGGACCCCTGTTACAGCAAGCTCCGCCGGGTCTATGAGTCCAACGAGCTTTCCCTCTGCCACATTCCCCTGGATCGCCAGGGGATGCAGGAGACAGCCCTGCGGCAGAGCGGGGCGCAGATCGCCCATATCTCTCCCGCCCACCACTTCCCCACGGGTATTGTCATGCCCATTCGCCGCCGCATGGAGCTGCTGGCCTGGGCGGAGGAAAGGGAGGATCGCTGGATCATTGAGGATGACTACGACAGCGAGCTGCGCCACCGGGGCAAGCCTGTGCCGCCCCTGTTCTCTCTGGATCGGGCGCAGAAGGTGATCTACATGAGCAGCTTTTCCCAGACCATTGCCCCCTCCCTGCGTATCAGCTATGTATGCCTCCCCACCTCGCTGCTGGAGCCCTGGCGGGAGAAGCTGGGCTTTTACTCCTGCGCCGTGCCTGCCTTTGAGCAGTACACCTTGGCGGATTTCATCGCCTCCGGCAGCTATGAGAAGCACCTGAACCGCCTGAAGAAGCGTTTTCGCGACAAGCGTATTAAGATCCTCAGCCTGCTGCGCAGCAGCCCTCTTTGGGGACGCTGCACTGTGGAGGAGGAGAGCGCCGGAACCCATTTTCTGCTCCACCTGCCCTCAGTGGCATCGGATCGGCTGCTGCGGCAAAAAGCACGGGAGCGTGGGCTGGATCTCCGCTTCCTCAGCGATTATGAGCGCAGCCCCCACTCCCGTGGGGTGATGATCTTCAATTATGCCTGCCTGGATACCGATCAGCTTCCGGCTGCCCTGCGCACCCTGGGGGAACTGCTGGAGGAATGTCAGGAAAAGCTGTCGTAAAGCTGCTTCAGCAGCATGGCGAGAATGGGCGTGAGGATCAGGCCGGGAATCCCGAAGAGCTTGAAGCCGCCGTAGAGACACAGAAGCGTCACCAGGGGGTCCAGCCCCATCTGCTTGCCCAGGAGCCTGGGCTCCAGCAGGGCTCTGCCTACGGCGGCAAGACCGTAGAGCAGGAGCAAACCCAGCGCCTGGGCGCTGCTGCCCTGTAAAAATGCCACCAGCGCCCAGGGAATCAGCACCGTACCCGAGCCGAATACCGGCAGCGCATCCACGATGGCAATGGCCAGGGCGATGGGAATGGCAGTGAAGGAAAAATCCCGGATAAAAAACAGCCCCACAGCCAGAAGTCCAAAGGTCAGGGAGCAGAGCTTCAGCTCTGCCTTGAGGTAATTCTTCAGGGTCAGTTTCAGCCGCTTGCCGCCCGTGCGCAGACGAGTCTGCCATTGCTCCGGCAGCTGCTTTCGCAAATAGCTGCGAAGTCGCTCCTCCCGTGTGGAAAAGAGATAGGCGGAGAGCAGGGTGGCAAGGAGAAAGAGAAAAATCCCCGGCAGACAGGACAAAATCCGTCCTACCAGACTCAGCAGCCAAGGGGACAGCTGCTCCAGCATTCCGCTGCCGCCGTCAAACAGCGCCTGCAGCCGCTCCTGTGCAGCACCTGCCACGGACGGAGGCAGTCGCTGCGCCAGAGCCAGCAGCCTGTCCTGCAGCTCTGCCACGGGCTGCTCCATGGCGGCAATCAGCTCCGGCAGCCGTGTCCCCAGCGCTTCCAGCCGCAGCAGCAGAATATGCCCCAGCAGATAGATGCCGCCGCACAGCAGCAGGAACACCCCGCCCACGCAGAGGATGCTGCTGAGCCAGGCTGGCAGACCGGCTTTGCGCCGCAGAGCGGCAGCAGGCCGCCGTGCCATTCGGCACAGACCCCAGCCACAGAGAAAGGGAAGACCCACGGGCAGGAAAAACCGCACCGTCAGCCAGATCCCCAGCACGCCGCCCAGAAGCATCAGCAGCATACGGTAGAGTCTTTTCATGGAGTTTGCTCCTTTCCTGCCTTGCATTTCTGCAGAGGCTGTGGTAAAATGTTTTCCATACAGGTACAAATGCACACTCTTTGTGTACGGGAGGAAGAGGGACTATGGATTTACCCAAATATTTTATTGTAGAGGCAGAAGCGCTACCCGAGGTTTTTCTGAAGGTGGCAGAGGCGAAGCGATTGCTGGAGACCGGCCGTGTCAGCACGGTCAATGATGCTGCCCGTCTGACGGGCATCAGCCGCAGCGCCTTCTATAAATACCGCGATGCCATTACGCCCTTCCGCAATATGCTCTCCGGCAGGATTCTCAGCTTCCAGCTGCTGCTCCGTGACGAGCGGGGACTGCTCTCCTCCATCCTTAGCATTTTTGCCCAATTTGGCGCGAATATACTCACCATCCACCAGACCGTTCCCACCGGCGGCAGCGCCTCGGTCAGTATTTCCGCCGAGACGGGGCAGCTGCACGGCAGCGTGGAGATGCTGCTGCAGGAGCTGCGACAGCTTAGCGGCGTACTGGATGCCCATATTCTGGCCGGTTAAAGGAGCAGAACTATGATCGAGAAAATTCGGGCTTATGAGCCCTTTAATGCCCAGGAGGCCGCCGACAAGGCAGAAATCCTGCGCCGTCTGAGCATGGGCGGCGATTTGTACACCCGTGAAGATCCCTCTGCCCACATGACCGCCTCCGCCTGGATCGTCTCTCCGGACAGGAAGCAGGTGCTCATGGCATATCATAATCTTTACGATGCCTGGAGCTGGCTGGGCGGCCACTGCGACGGGGAGCGTGACCTGCTGCAGACCGCTTTGCGGGAGGCACGGGAGGAGAGCGGTCTGGAAGAGCTGCGTCCTGTTTCTGAGGAGATCTACTCTCTGGAGATCCTCTGCGTGGACGGCCATGTGAAGAAGGGCAAATTCCTCTCCTCTCATCTGCACCTGAACGTGACCTATCTGCTGGAGGCAGATCCTGCCCGACCCATCCACCATAAGCCCGATGAAAACAAGGCCGTCCGCTGGTTCCCCCTGGAGGAGGCCGTAGCCGCCTCCTCAGAGAAGTGGATGCGTGAGACCATCTACCAAAAGCTCAACGACAAGCTGAAGACCCTGTGAGGAAAAAATGCGTAAAGCCATAAACGGAAATTTATATTTGGTGAATAACGAATGGTGAATAGTGAATAATGGAGGTATCGGCTCCGCCGATTTATTTAAAATCAATGCGCAAAGCGCATACCTTCGCCATTCACCATTCACTATTCATCATTCACCA
>JAZNVK010000256.1:0-3031 GCA_045592805.1 Faecousia sp. | reverse complement strand
CCCTGGCACTGCCGCGCCGGTGAATGGTGAATGATGAAGGGCTCCACCCATGGATTAAAAAGAGTCAAATAGATGTTTATCGGTCTGTTTGCCTCTTCTGAAAAACTGCGTTGCACCAAAGGCTTCTCCTTGAGGAGAAGCAGTCGCCGTAGGCGACTGATGAGGTGTGCAGTAGGCAAAAATGTATAAAAATCAAGGGTTTCGGCGAATTCGTGCTGTCGCACACCACCTCATCCGTTAGCCCTTCGGGCTGCCACCTTCTCCTCAAGGAGAAGGCTCTGGCTACACCAAACTGTTCGACAAATTCCTGTTTGACGGACGAAATAATCCAAATCCGTGCCGGAGGCACACCTCAGTTTTTAGTCCTTTGCTCTTAGTTATTAGTTCCTAAACAGAGCGACAAAATCCCCCGAACCCACATCATAGGAGGTATTTCTATGGAAACCCTGACCGCTTTGACCCAATATTACAACAGCTACGATGAGAACAGCCGTCTGGACTCCCGTCGGGGGCAGGTGGAATTTCTCACCACCATTCGCTATATTGAAAAATACCTCCGCCCCGGTATGCGTGTGCTGGAGATCGGCGCTGCCACCGGCCGTTACAGCCACTACCTCGCCCGTCAGGGCTATCGGGTGGATGCGGTGGAGCTGGTGGAGCATAATATTGAGATCTTCCGGGCAAATACCCAGCCCGAGGAGAACATCACCGTCACCCGGGGCAATGCCAAGGATCTCTCCGCTTTTGCAGATAATACCTACGACATCACCCTCCTCTTAGGCCCCATGTACCACTTGTTCACGGAGGAAGACAAGCTCCAGGCTCTCTCCGAGGCCATCCGTGTGACCAAACCCGGCGGCCTGATCTATGCTGCCTACTGCATGGGGGATGCCTCCATTCTGCTCTACGGCTTTGGCAGGGGAGAGATCCACAATATCATTCAGGACTGTATGCTGGATCCCGTGACCTTTGAGACCTTCTCCCGGCCCTGGGACATCTTCGAGCTGGTGCGCAAGGAGGAGATCGATGCCCTCCGCAGCCAGTTTCCCGTGACCCAGCTCCATTTCCTCGCCACCGATGGCTACGCCAACCATATGCGTCAGACCCTTCAGGAGATGGACGAGGAGACCTATGCTCTCTATCTCCGCTACCATTTCGCCACCTGTGAACGGGTAGACCTTCTGGGCTACTCCAACCACACCTTAGACATTTTTCGAAAGGAGGCACCCCATGCTCTTACAGGAATTTGACCCCGCAAAACGGGCGGTCATCAACCCGGATCAGATGTTTCATCCGATCCCCGATTTTCCCGAAACCATGGTCAGCATTTTCTCCCACCAGCTGTTTTACAAAATCCTGGAATTCCTGGACGGGGAGGAGATCGCCTGCACCAATGATGTAGACGGCATCTGGCCGGTCTACGAGGTGAAGTACAAGGGAAGACGCTTTGCCTTCTATAAAGCACGGCTGGGGGCACCGGCCTGTGTAGGCAGCTTTGAGGATGTGATCCCCATGGGCGTGAAACGGATCATCCTCCTGGGCAACTGCGGCGTTCTGGATCGGAGCATTCAGGATTGCGGCATTATCATCCCCACCCGGGCGCTCCGGGACGAGGGCACCAGCTATCACTACGCCCCTGCTGCCGATTTCATCGAGGTGAACAAAAAGTATAAAGACACCTTCGCTCAGCTCCTGCAGGACTTCGGCTACCCCTACGTTAGCGGAGCCACCTGGACGACGGATGCCTTTTATCGGGAGACAGCCCAAAAGGTGGCCGCACGGAAACAGCAGGGTGCCATCTGCGTAGAGATGGAGTGCGCCGCCATGCAGGCGCTGTGCGATTTCCGTGGGGTGGAGTTCTTCCAGTTCCTCTATGCCGGGGACAACCTGGATCATTCCGCCTGGGATCCCCGCAGCCTTGCCGGTCATGTCCGCCTGGAGGACAAGGAGAAGATCGCCCTTTTGGCCTTTGAGCTGGCCTGCCGCATGGAGGAGGAAGAAACATGCAGCTGATCCGAGCCACGGAGGCCGATGCGCAGCGGATTTGCCGCCTGCAGCAGCTGGCCTTTGCAGCCCTTTTGGAAAAATATCAGGACGGCGATCTCAATCCGGCCAAGGAGAGTACGGAGCGGATCCGGCAAAAGCTACGGCAGCCGGAGACCTACTATTATTTCATCGAAGCGGAAGGGGAGACGGTGGGCGGCATCCGTGTGGTCGTGCCTGGGGATCATCGACCCAAGCGGATCTCTCCTCTGTTCATCCTCCCGGAATTCCGTGGAAGAGGCTATGCCCAGGAGGCGATCCTTCTGGCAGAGCAGCGCCACGGCGCAGATCACTGGAGTTTGGATACCATTTTACAGGAGCCGGGGCTCGGCCATCTCTACGAGAAGCTGGGCTACCGCAAAACCGGTCAGACCAAGGTGATCAATGACAAAATGACCCTGATTTTCTACGAAAAGGAGAATTCCCTATGACCGTCACTGCCCGAAGATTTCAGCCTGCCGATGCCCAGGCGGTGTCCCAACTGATCTGCCGCACCCTCCGAATTACCAATGCCGCCGATTACAGCGCCGAAGAACTGGACGAGGTGGCTGCAAGTCTCTCTCCGGAGAAGCTCCTGTGGCGGGCGACGTGGATGCATTTCTATGTCTTCTGCCACGGGGAGACCATTGTGGGCTGCGGCGCTGTGGGGCCATATTGGGATCGGACCGACGAGTGCAGCTTTTTCAATATCTTCGTCCTGCCGGAGTACCAGGGCAGAGGGGTGGGGAGCAAGATCATCGAAACCCTGGAAAAAGACGAACTCTTTCTGCGCTGCAAACGGGCAGAGATCCCAGCCTCCCTCACCGCCGTCAATTTCTACCGCAAATTCGGCTACGACTATAAAAACGGCATCACTACCCCCGACGAAGAAAAGCTCTACCGCCTGGAAAAGCACCGCAGCCCGAAACAACAAATAACGAATACCGAATGACAAAGGTGGCCTACGGCACAGATATGGAATCTATATGCCGTCAAACAGAAATTTGCC
>JAZNVK010000255.1:0-11338 GCA_045592805.1 Faecousia sp. | reverse complement strand
GTGTCGGGGGCTGAAGCAGCGCCTGACCCGTGGCATTCTGGCGGCGCTGACCAAGGTCTTTGGCAGACACGCTGTGATGCGGCTGCTTCTTTGGAGCAAAAAAACGCTGCCGGAGGAATACGACTGCGCCATTGCCTTCCTCCACAACGGAAATCCCAAAAATTTCTACGGCGGTGTACAGGATTTTGTCCTGCACCGTACCCGTGCAAAGAAAAAGGTTGCCTTTCTCCACTGTGACTATGCCACCTGCGGTGCCAATCATAAGCAGAACAACCGTCTCCTTCAGCAGTTCGATGCCATTGCCGCCTGCTCCGAGGGCTGTAAAAAGGCGCTTCTCTCGGTACTGCCGCAGTTGGAAGATCGCTGCACCGTGGTGCATAACTGCCACCGTTACGAGGAGATCCGCACCCTGGCGGCGGAGAATCCCCTTGTTTATGAGCCCAATTACTTCCATATTCTCATGGTCTGCCGCCTGGCTCATGAGAAGGGTGTGGACAGAGTCCTTCGCGCCCTGGCAAAGCTGCGGGATTTTCCCGTGAAGCTCCATCTGGTGGGAGACGGTGCAAAAAGGCAGGAGCTGCAGAATCTCTGTGCGGATCTGCAGCTGAGCGAAACCGTCGTCTTCCACGGCGAGCAGGCCAACCCTTACCGCTATATGCCCAATGCCCACCTGTTTCTCCTGAGCTCCTATCATGAGGCCGCACCCCTGGTCATTGAGGAGGCCGCCTGCCTGGGCTTGCCCGTGCTGACGGTGAAGACCACCTCCGCAGAGGAAATGGTGGCAGCCAAAGGCATTGGCTGGGTCTGCGACAATAGGGATGCGGCTTTGGAGGAGCAACTGCGCAGCCTCCTGGAGCAGAGAGAACGATTGCCCAAAATCACAGAATATATGCCCCATAACCGGGCTGCCCTGGCGGAATTCAGAAATATTCAGAAATATAATCTAAACGAGGAATCATTATGAACCTGAGCGGACGACTCCACGGTCTGAGCCTGAAAGTGAATACTGCCATGGCCTATCCCGTGGGCTCCATGGTGCCGGTGCTGCTGCTGATTTTTCTCTCTCCCTTTGTCAGCAGCTATCTGTGCTACGGTGCGCTGCTGATCTGCATCTATCGGGTCATTCGCTACGATTCCGGGATTTTTACGGCGGATTACTGCATTTTGCTGCCCCTGTTCCACCTGTTCCGTGGACCCGGCGGTATGTCGCTGCAGGTCTATCTGTGCCTGTTTGCAGCGCTGTGGTATCTGATCCGCGGCAGCATCCGAGCCAATAGTGCCGTGGTCTGGTTCCTGCTGCTGCTGAATTATTTCCTGGCACGGATGCAGCTGAATGTGTCGGGCTTCCTGCTGTGCTTCGGCCAGCTTTTCCTGTTTTTTGTGATCCTGCCCCGTCAGGATGACACTTCTGCCCTCCGCGCCTGCAAGCTCTTCTGCATCAGCGTGGTGATTTCCTCTGTTTATGCCCTGGCGCTGCGCTACAGCTATCAGCTTCATGCCATTATCGGCTCCGAGGCCGTGGCTATCTGGGGTACGGATATCACCCGTTTTCGTGGCCTTTTTGAAGATCCCAACTACTATATGGCCATGTTGGTGGTGGCGCTGGGCTTGCTTTTGAAGCTGCGGGACAACCGGCAGATCTCCCTTCTGCTGTTCTGGCTCCTGGCCGCCCCTACGGCTGTTTTTGGCGTGCTGACCTACAGCAAGACCTTCCTGCTCATGGTCGTGCTTATGGCGGGGCTGTATATTCTCTGGCAGTTCGGCAGCCGCAAGCTGATCTGGGGCTGCGTTCTTACGGTGCTGGCAGTGGTCGCGCTGGGTTTCCTGCTGTTTTGGGAGGGCTCACCCCTGGCGGTGGTGCTGACCCGCTTGAACAGCGCCAACAGTCTGGACGAGCTGACCACCGGCCGCACGGCGGTCTATGCCGACTATCTGGAGATCATCTTCCGTGATGTCCCCGGTTTCCTCTTCGGACAGGGCTTGGCGGCAGAGGGTCTGGTGAAGGATCCCCACAATCTCTATATTGAGATTCTCTATTACAGCGGTGCAGTGGGTCTGACCCTTTATCTTGGATTTTTTGTGGCTATGGTGCGATGCATGAACTTCCGCGTCACCGGCGGCAGCTTTTTCGGGCGGAACTATGTGCTGCTTTCGGTGCTGGTGCTGTTCTTCTCCCTTCACGGGATGTTCCAGCTGATTACCATGGGCTGCTTCCTGGTGGCATTGCTCTCCATGCTGATTACGAAATCATCGGAGCCTGCTGCAGCTGCGGCGGGAGAGGAGGAACCTTGTTGAATAAACTGAAAAAATTATGGTATCCCGACCGCCCCTGGCATCTTTTGAAGCGCCTGCGCCGCCGTCGTGGCTTCCGGAAGCACGCCAATATCGGTGAGAATTTTGTCTACAGCGCCAAATCCGCCTGCACGGCGGAGAAACCCGGCCTCATTACGATCGGTGAAAACTGCATGATTATCGGGAAACTGGAGTCCCAGGCTGAGGGCAAGATCACCATCGGCTCCCATACCGCCATCCATGAGCACTCCGTCATCGGCAGTGTGGATTGCGTTACCGTTGGCTCCTGCGTGATGATCTCCAACCACGTCCATATCTATGACAACAACAACCATCCCACCGATCCTGCGCTTCGGCGGCAGATCTGCCTGCAGGGGCATCGGGGCGATGCCGCCCGTTGGAAGCACTCTGCCCATGCCCCCGTGACCATTGGCGACAATGTCTGGATCGGGGAGTATGCCTCTGTGGGAAAGGGTGTTACAGTGGGAGAGGGTGCCATCATCGCCGCTCACGCTGTGGTGACCAGGGATGTGCCGCCCTATTCCGTGGCGGCGGGAAACCCTGCCCGAATTGTGAAGGAATTGCCCCATGAAAGGTAGTAAATTGCTGCGCGGTGCCTCTGCCGACGGCATTTTGCTCACCGCCGTCAAATTTGTCACCATTCTGCTGGGGCTTGTCATTACCCGGCTCCTGTCGGAGCATCTGAGCGCCTACGATTACGGCACCTATTCCCAGATCCTCCTGATGGTCTCCACCGTGTCCTCCCTGACCATTCTGGGCATGATGGACGGTGTGAATTATTTCTACAGCAACTGCGCCGAGGAGAAAAATCGGGAGAAATATCTATCCACCATCTTCTGTCTGCAGGCTGTGGTCAGCGCTGTGGCAGGCGCGGTGATTATGACGCTGCCCCTGCTGGCCTCCTTTGAAAACAAGGATGTGGAGCGCCTGCTGTTCTTTGCCGCCCTGCTGCCCTTTTTACAGAACTGTATCGGTATGCTCCAGATCCTGCTGGTCTGCGTGGGCAAGGCAAGACTCCTGGCCATCCGCAATCTGCTGATCTCCCTGGTGCGCCTGCTGGTGGTTGTGATCGTGGTCATGGGCTCGAAAAATATTCTCCTGATTTTCCTGACCACTCTGACCCTGGATGTGCTGCAGATCCTGCTTTTTGTCCTGATCCTGCGTAAGAACAAATTGCACCTGGGCAAGGTCAGCTTCCCACTGGCAGGGGAGATCCTGCGCTATTGCATCCCCATGGGTCTGTTCCTCATGATCAACACCCTGAATCGGGATCTGGACAAGTACCTGATCCTCTGGATGACCGACACCGAGACCCTGGCTATGTATGCCAATGCCTCCAAGGTGCTGCCCTTCGACGTGATCATGACCTCCTTCTGCACAGTGCTTCTGCCGAAAATCACTGCGCACGTTGCGGCAGGGGAGAGGGAACAGGCGGCGAAGCTGTATCGGCTGTTTTTGCTGATCGCCTATATCCCCACCACCATTTTGTGCTGCGCCGTGCTGGCAGCCGCTCCTCAGGTTATGACGCTGCTGTACTCTGAGAAATATCTGGACGGTCTGCCTGTCTTCTGCATCTATATTCTGGTGGATCTGCTGCGCTTTACCAATATCACCCTGATCCTCAGCGCCGCAGGAAAAACCATGAAGCTCTTCCTGCTGGGTCTGGGAACGCTGGCAGCCAATTTCTGCCTGAACTTCCTGCTCTATGGCCTTCTGGGTGTCATCGGTCCCGCTCTTGCAACCCTGGCGGTCACGCTGATCTCCGGGCTGCTGATCCTCCACTTCGGAGCCAAAGAGCTGGATACCACCCTCCCGAAGCTCTTCGACGGTAAGCATTTACTGCTGTTTTTCGGAGAGAATGCCTTGGCGCTGCCGCTGTTCTGCCTTCTGGGGCGCTGGCTGCAGAAGACGGGACTGAACTATGTTGCAGTACTGGCCGTGGTCTGCGGTCTGTACTGTATCGGAATGCTGCTGCTCCAGGGCAAGCGCCTGCTGCGTGTATTGAAGCAGATCAACAAAGTGTAAAAACGGAGGGGACCCGGTGTCCCTTCCGTTTTATCTGTCCAAGCGTAAAATAGAATTGATTTTTCGGAAAAACCGAAGAAAAAGGGAAAATCTATTGCAATACATAAGGGAAAATGGTAAAATAAATCGGCATGACTTATGGGGGGAGTCTGCCCTTTTGGGGCTCTCACCCGAAGAATAATCAAGCAAGGAATGAGGTAACACAATGAAACATCTGACGAAATTGTTTTCCATTCTGCTCTGTCTTGCCCTGGTGCTGGGGATGCTCCCCACCGCAGCGCTGGCGGCAGAGGAGGGCAGCGTATCGGACTACGATGCGTTCTTGTCCAATCTGCAGGTGCTGGAGGGCTACGCCAATGCGTTTGCCGGCTCCAACAGCAGCTACACGGACCCCAATCTTCTGATGATCAACTTCCTGCGTACCGGTGTGGACCGTTATCTGGACGGCAACTGGTCCACCCTGGCGGGAAAAGAGATCACAGCCTTCACCGAGTATGTGCAGGAGCAGGATGCCGCCAACGGCACTACTGCCATGTACCTGCGTAATCTGGAGGAATTCACCATTCCCAATGGCCAGGGCGTAGACTTCGGCCATATGTTCGGTGCCATGAATATCGCCTATGTGGCTGCGGTGCAGGCCGGCGACCTGGGCGGCTGGGCAGGCGATATCTGCGACCTGATCCTCTTCAGCCATGAATATGGCAATGTACCCGAGGGCACCGTGGACGAGATGGCAGCTTACATTCTGGCCAACTGCTTCGGCGTGGATGCAGACGATGCCTTCGGCATGGACGACTTCTACGGCGATATGGATGCCTACTATCTCAATAGCGAGCTGAAGAAGGGTGCTACACTCTATGCCCTCTGCGAGGCATACTTTACCGAGGATCTCACCGATGTCGCCCGTGCGGAGTACTTCATGAACAACCGCTTCAAGGGCATGGGTCTTCACACCCAGGCAGATGTCCGTGCAGCTGTCTATGACATTTACAGCAACAATGTCGGCCTGCAGGTGCTGGAGTCTGACCGTGGCATCTCCAACGAGGATGCTCTCCGTGAGGCCAGCTGCTATGCCTTTGCGGACTACCTCTTCTCCCTGGCCGGCGACCGTCTGAACACCGGCGACAGCTCTACCGAGGGCGGTGAAGGCGGCGAAGGTGGCGGCGAAGGTGGCGGCGAAGGTGGCAACGAAGGCGGCGAAGGCGGCGGAAACGAAGGCGGCAACGAAGGCGGCGGCGAAGGGGAGACTCCCGAGGCTTCCAACCCCTACTATACCGTGTTCTCTACCGAGGAATCCACCCTTGCCCCCGGCATCAGCCAGACCATCAAGTATGCTCTGACGACCGATAACAAGCAGCTGGCTTATTACATTGCCACTGTGGATATCACCCGTGAGGATGTCAATATCTACGCCAACTACAAGGACAACAACCCCGCCGCAGGCTGGGGTATGCAGCGCGTCATGGATCAGATGGCAGCCGCCCAGGCGAAGCATTCCAATCCCGACGATGCAGCCAACTACATCGAAAACTACTATACCGTCGTGGGTGTCAACGGTGACTTCTACAATATGTCCACCGGCAAGCCCACCGGCGCTCTGGTTATGGAAGGCGTGACCTACAGCGCAGGCAACGGCAAGAACTTCTTCGCCATCCTGAAGGACGGCACGCCCTTTATCGGCACTGCCGACCAATGGAGCGCCTATGCCGATCAGATCCAGGAGGCCATCGGCGGCAGCATCATGCTGGTGCAGAACGGCGAGCCTGTCACCGGCACCAACAGCAACTACTATGTCACCCGCGCCTCCCGTACCTGTATCGGCATCACCGCCGAGGGTCAGGTGGTTCTCATGGTGCTGGACGGCCGTCAGGAGCCCTTCTCTGCCGGCGGCAGCTACGAAGAACTGGCACAGATCATGATAGATGCCGGCTGCGTCACCGCCATGAACCTGGACGGCGGCGGCTCCTCCACCTTCGCGGCTAAGCAGGAGGGCAGCGACACGGTCACTCTGGTCAACCGTCCCTCCGATGGCTACCAGCGCTCCGTTGCCTCCTCTCTGGTGGTGGTCTCCACCGCCAAGCCCTCCACGGAGTTTGACCACGCTGTCATCTCTGCGGATTATGATTACCTTACCATCGGCACCTCCCTGAGCCTCAGTGCCAAGGGCGTCAGCAATACCGGCTATGCCGCTGCTATTCCCGAGGGTGCGACCTGGGCTGTGTCCGATCCCGCCATCGGCTCCATTACCGAGGACGGTGTCTTCACCGCTCTGGCCAATGGCGATACCCAGGCACAGATCGTTGCCAACGGCGAAGTCATCGGCTATCTGGATCTCCACGTGGTGGTTCCCAACGGCGTGGTGATCGACGAGGTGGTCAAGGCCATCTACGGCGTACCCACCGAGGTTCCCTTCGAGGCCACCTACGACGGCAACCCCGTCGCCTGCAATGAGGGCGACTTTATGATGGGCGTTGTGGACGAAACTGCCGGCTATTTTGAAGGCTATTCCTTCATCGGCAATGCGGAATCCGGCCTGCGCCGTGTCACCGCCGCTGTGGTTGCCATGTACAGCGATGAGCTGGGTGCTTTCTTCGAGCTGCACCTGTTCCATGCCGACGAGGCCACCTTTGATTTCAACGATATCACCGGCGGCAACCGCACCCTGGCGTGGAAGCGTGTGATCACCAATTCCCATACCTATGACAATGTGACCTACACCATCAACGACCCCGAGGGCGAGATGGATATTACCTACGCCTTTGGTCTGGATATGGAATCCATTGAGATTCCTCCCCAGCTGGAGGATCTGACCTATATGCTCCCCGGTGCCGATGCCGGTTCTACCGCATGGGACTTCCTGCTGCAGCTGGCAGAGCGTGTCAGTGTTCTCACCGAGGTTCGTGTGGAGGCGCAGTTCTCCCCCGAGTTGGATGTGGATGTCTCCGGCATGACCGTCAGCAACGACTTCTTCGAGATGTACAGCGCCGAGCTGGATGAGAACAACAAGCTCACCATCATCTGCAAGTGGATCGACCAGACCCAGGCCATTGACCCCTCTACCGCCAACCCCATCTGCGTGCTCAGCGGCATCAAGGCCAAGCCCAAGGCAGACGCAGCCTGGACAGAGGCGGAGAAGCTGCCCATCGTCAATCAGGGTGAGGTCAGCTATAAGATCTACCTCCGCGCCAACGCCCTCTACAGCTTCGCTCTGGAGGAGAAGAATCAGGAGAAGTACGGCCTGTATCCCTTTGACAACACCGATGTTATCATCAACGGCTCTACCGAGAAGGGTGCTTACTTTGGCTCCTCCTATGCCACCTTCAAGGATTCCTTCACCCTGGATAAGCAGCTGCGCCAGGGCTGGTACAACTTCGACTCTCAGCTTTTCTACTTTGTAGACCATGTGGCACTCACCGGCGTTCAGAAGGTACCCGGTTACGAAGATCCCTCTGTGGAGCTGTTCTACCTCTTCGATGAAAACGGCGGCTCTCAGGGTACCATCACCGGTCTTTTCGAGTATCAGGGCAGCAAGTACTATGCCGTTCTGGGCGAGCTGATGACCGGCTGGCGCTCCGTCTTCAACGACAGCGGCAAGAGCGACTACTATTACTTCGATGCCTCCGGCAAGGCTGTGGACGGCGTGCAGAAGATCAACGGCCGTACCTACACCTTCGAGAATAACATCCTTGTGCTGGGCGAGATCGTCACCGACTCCACCGGCAGCCGTTACTACTGGGCAGGTGCTCCCATGATCGGCCAGTGGGTGGACATTGGCGAGAATACCTATTATTGCACCTATCCCAAGGGCTATTTTGCCACCGGCATGATCTATGTGCTCACCCCCGAGGGTGACCGCTATGAGCGCTACCTCTTTGATTCCAACGGCGTGTTCCAGAAGGATCTCAACGGCCTGTACCATGTGGGCAAGGACACCTACTATGCCGAGAACGGCATGATCGTGGGCGAGCCCGGTCTGGTCTACCTGGATGGCTATTACTACTACTTCTGCTCCACCGGCAAGGCAGTTAAGAACTGTAACTACTGGATCTCCGTCACCAATAATCTGCTGCCCCAGGGCTATTTCCACTTCGACGAGCAGGGTCGCATGACCAATCCTCCCGAGATCGACCCCGATGAGCCTCTGCCCGAGCTGGAAAACGGTATCGTGGATGTGGGCGGTACGCTGTACTACTACATTAACGGTCAGATCGGCTATGGCGCAGGCATTGTCCAGCTGCTGGACGGCGGCATCATCTATGTCCGCTCCAACGGTCAGCTGGCCATCGGTGATTACTGGCCTACCAATACCAACGGCCTGCTGCCCACGGGTGTGAAGTATACCTTTGGCGCTGACGGCAGAATGGTCAATCCTCCCACCATCTACTACACCATCACCTGGGTCGTAGAGGGTGTTGAGACCTCCGTGGAGCTGGCGCACAGCGCTATGCCTGTCTATAACAACGGCGTAGATCCCACCAAGGCCCCCGATGAGGATAACTGCTACGAGTTCATCGGCTGGAACCCCGACGTGGTTCCTGTGGTATCTGATGCCACCTACACCGCCACCTTCATGGTCAAGGCACACAGCGGTCAGACCACCACTGTGGATGCCACCTGTACCGAACCCGGCTCTATTACCGTTGTCTGCGGCCATTGTGGCACCGTGATGAGCGAGGAAGTCATTCCCGCCACCGGCCATATCAACACCACCACCGAGACCGTGGAACCCACCTGCACCGAGCCCGGTTCCATTACCGTCACCTGCGCCTGCGGCGAGGTGGTTTCCACCGAGACCATCGATGCCACCGGCCACGTGAACACCACCACTACCACTGTGGATGCCACCTGCACTGACAACGGTTCTATCACCGTCCCCTGTGACGACTGCGGCGAGACCGTTTCCGTGGAGACTATCGAGGCTAAGGGTCACAGCCTGGATGCCGGTGTGGTCACTGAACCCACCTGCACCGAGGGTGGCTACACCACCTTTACCTGCACCGTCTGTGGTCACACCGAGCAGGGCGAGGAAACCGAGGCAACCGGCCACGTGGACACCACTACCGCGACCGTGGAACCCACCTGCACCGAGCCCGGTTCTGTCACCGTCACCTGCGCCTGCGGCGAAGTAGTCTCCGTCACCGAGATCCCCGCCACCGGCCACGTGAATACCACCACTACCACTGTGGATGCCACCTGCACCGAAAATGGCTCCGTTACCGTCACCTGTGACGCCTGCGGTGAAGTTCTCTCCACTGAGGTTATCGAGTCCACCGGTCACGACTACACCTACACCAACAACGGCGAGAACCATACCGTCGGCTGCAACAACTGCGACTACAGCGTTACCGAGGATCACACTTACGTAGATGGCAGCTGTATCTGCGGCGCTGAGGAAGTCATTGTTCCCGCCGAGCCCACCGAGGTTACTGTTAAGGTTAGCCACACCGTTTCCTTCGACTCCGACCTGCAGATGAACTACCGCATCAAGTACACAGATATTGCAGCGGCTGTTCCCAACTATACCATGGACGGCGCATACCTGACCGTAGAGAAGGATCGCTATCCCATGGGCGGCGGTGCCAAGACAGTAGAAACTGTTTCGTTGGAGCCTGATCTGGTTTCCGATGATAAGCGAGTACTCTTCAGCCTCCCCGGCATCCAGTCCGTGGAAATGGGCAGCGAGCTGAGAGCTGTTCTCCACTTCTTCGATACCGATGGTAATGAGTACTACACCACTGTAGATGCCTACTCTGTCCTGGCCTATGCACAGCTGTGCTTCGACTTCTACGATCCTACTGTCGATGCTTACCTCTTCACCATGCTGATTGACTGTCTGAACTACGGTTCTGCCGCACAGGTGGCTTTCGACCGCCGTGCAGACGAGCCGGTCAATGCCGGTCTGGATGCATATCAGCAGTATGCCACTACCGAACTGTCCGCAGAGCTGACCGACGTGAGAACCTACGTTGAAAATGACCGTAGCATCACTGCTGTCACCAAGATGGGCTTCAGTGTTACCTTCGCAGATAAGACCGAGATCAATGCTAAGATGACTATTGCCGACGGCTACACCAAGGCTGACATCACCTCCGTCAAGGTTCTCAATGAGGCAGGCGAGGAAGTCGCTGTTCTCACCGAGTTCACCGAGCTGGACGATGGCCGTCTCCAGGTCACCTTCACCGGCATGAAGTCCGTTGACATGCGCAACATGTTCTACTTTGTGGCTTACGTTGGTGATCAGGTTGCTTCCCAGAACGTTGGCTACAGTATCGAAGCCTACGCCAAGAGCAACACCGCCTCCACCGATGCCAGCGCCGCCAACCTGGCCAGAGCCTGCATCTACTACGGCGACTCTGCCAAGGTCTACTTCGACAGCCTCATCAAGTAATTCCAAAAAAACGCAACAAGCGCCGTGGGACAAAACCCACGGCGCTTCCTTATCGTTGTTTGCCCCGATGCTCCCTAAAATTCCTATTCCTGTTGCGCAGGAAGTGCTTGCTTGTGAGGCGAAACTGTGGTACACTATAAGATGAGAAAAGATAAGCAAAAGGAGAGAGTTGCTTTGCAATATATCGTATTGGATCTGGAGTGGAACCAGCCCTGGCCGGGTTCTTATGCGGCGAAACGGGTTCTGCCGGTGCAGATCCGAGGGGAGATCATCCAGATCGGTGCTGTCAGGATGTTGGACGATGGCACCGTCGCCGATGAATTTCAGGTTTTGGTCTGCCCCAAGTATTATAAAAAGCTAAACAGCCGTGTTTCCAAGCTCACCGGCCTGCGGGATTCCCGTTTGCGGGAGGAGGGGCTGCCTTTCCCCGAGGCTCTGAAACGTTTTCGTTCCTGGATCGGCGGGGAGTGCATCTTCCTGACCTGGGGCTTTGACGACATCACCATTTTGGAGGACAATATTCTCCTGCACGACGATGAGCCGGATTGGATCACCCAGTGGTACAATGCCCAGATGATTTTCAACGCGCAAACCCAATGCGGCACCTCTCAG